>JAHFOZ010000118.1 GCA_023261405.1 Planctomycetota bacterium | reverse complement strand
TCCGCACCACCGCCGTCTTGTGCGCGAGGCGCGCGAGGCGGGGGAACGTGGAGCCGTACGTCACGCCCGGGAGCGTCGTCCCGATCTCGCCCGTGACGCTGCGGAATTCCGAGGGGGCGCCCATCTTGGGGTCGAAGGTCTCGACCTGCGGCGGCCCGCCGTGCATGAACAGGAAGACGACCGATTTCCCCGAGAGAGGATTGCCATCCTCCGCGGCGCGCGCCGACAGGAGGTCCGCCAGCGAGAAGCCGCCCAGCGCGAGGCTCCCCACGCTCAGGAAGTCGCGGCGGCTGCAGCCCGGCTCGCGGAAGTTCAGCATCTCCACAAATAATACAAGCGTCCGGGCCCCGCTTCCGGTTTTTCATTGAGAAAGCGTTCGGGTTTCCGCAGAATACGCCCCTCCGTCGTACTACTTGGATCTATTTTCCCGGAGGATGCTTCCGATGTTCCTCTTCAAGCTTGTCCGCAAGATCTTCGCGCAGCTGAAATCCGCCATGACCCCCTCCCAGATCGCCGGCGGGGTCTTCCTGGGCGTCCTGGCGGGCCTCACCCCCGCGGGGCTCCACTGGATGCTCCTCTTCCTCCTCGCCCTCCTCTTCAACATCAGCATGGCCGCCTTCCTGCTCTCGTGGGGCAGCTTCAAGCTCCTCTTCCTCGCGATCGCGCCGCTGGCCTTCCGCGCCGGCACCACGCTCCTGGGCGGCGGCCACCCCGGCGCCGAGTCCTTCGTCCTCGCGCTCACCGAGGCGCCCCTCCTCGCGTGGATGGGCTTCGACCGCTACCTCGTCGCGGGCGGCTACGCCGTGGCCCTCCCCCTCGCGCTCGCCGCCGGCCTGCTCGTCCGGATCCTCGTGCCGCTCTACCGCAAGGCCGCCGCGGCGACCGGCGGCTCGGACAAGTACCAGAAGGCCATGAAGTTCTTCCTCTTCCGCTTCCTCCACTGGGTCATCGCCGGGAAGGACAAGGAGATCGTGGAACCCAAGAAGCGCTTCATCCTCCTGCGCCCCTTCCGTCCCTACATGATCGTGGCGATCCCGCTCGTCTCCATCGGCCTGACGGTCGGGGCGGGCTTCTACGCGCAGTGGGCCATGAAGGACCTGGCCGCCGGCTCGCTCGGCAAGGTCCTGGGCGTGAAGTGCACGTTCAAGGACATCGCCTACGCCTTCTTCGGCCAGGAGCTCAAGGCCACCGACTTCCAGCTCCCCGACCCCTCCGCCACGAAGGAGGACATGGTCCGGATGGGCAAGTTCGAGGCCGACCTGGGCTTCACCGAGCTCCTCTCCCGCCGCTTCCACGTGGAGAAGCTCGCCGTCGCCGACGTCTCCTTCAACGTGGCGCGCAACTCCGACGGCAAACTGAACGTCACCGAGCTGCCTGCCGCCCAGCCCGCGCCCGACGCCCCGCCCGGCGAGAAGAGCGCCTATGAGGACTACACCAAGTGGGTGGGCGAGCATTCCAAGGACATGGACTGGGCCAAGATGTGGGAGAAGGTCCAGGAGTACCGCGCGAAGAGGGCCGAAGAGGCGAAGAAGGCCGCGCAGGACCCCAAGCAGAAGATCGAGCTGGCCTTCGATCCCGCGGCCACCTGGTCCGCGCCGCGGCGCCATCCGCTCGTGCGCGTGGACCTCATCGAGATCTCGAACCTCTCGCTCAGCGTCACGGACCGCTCCGCCCAGGGCGGCGGCTCCTCCCTTCCGCCGATCACGAACGTCAAGATCCAGGGGAAGCAGCTCTCCACGCAGCCGGGCTGGAACGGGCAGCCGATGGAACTGGTGGGTGAAGGTCTCCTGGCGGGGGGCAAGTCGGGCAAGATCTCCTTCAAGGTCTCGATGCTCCCGGAGAAGACCGACTCGGACTTCACGATCGCCGCGGTGCCGCTGGTCGAGCTGAAGTCGCTCTACGAGAAGAGCCTGCCCGTCGCGGTGCAGGACGGCGCGGCCACGATCGACACGAAGGGGAAGATCCTTTCGGGCGTCGTGGACGCGGGCGTGAAGCTGCGGATCGAGAAGTTGAAGGTGGCGGGCAAGCCCGAGAACCCGAAGATCCTGGGGCTCGACGAGCAGACGTCGGGGTACGCGATCCAGGGGATCAACGCCTACGGCGAGAAGCTGCCCGTGGAGATCGACGCGGGGATCAAGGGTCCCGTGGGCTCGCCCGAGATCGACTGCAAGGTCCCCTTCCTCGAGATCGCCAAGAAGGGCCTCGAGATGCTGGGCAAGAAGGAGCTCCAGAAGTACATCGACCAGATCGGGGGCGAGGTGGACGCAGTCAAGAAGATCGGCATGGAGAAGCTCGCCCCCGTCCAGGAGAGCGCCAAGAAGGCGGGCGCCGAGGCGATCAAGGCCGCCCAGACGGGCGACACCAAGGGGCTCCAGGAGGCCGTCCAGAAGGGCACGCAGGATGTGAAGAGCGTCCCCGCCGCCAAGGACGACGTGAAGAAGAAGATCGAGGACTCCAAGGACGCGCTCGACCTCTTCAAGAAGAAAAAGAAGGAATGAGGTGACCCATGTCCGCCGCGACGCCCGACGCCCATGACGCCGAGCTGATCCTCCGGCTCTACGACCTGCGCCGCGAGCCGGTGATGCGCCAGGCGCGGAGCGACATGTTCGCGAAGTTCAACCCGAAGAGCTACGAGGACTTCACGGCGGTTCTCAAGTTCGACCATCCGCTCAACACGGCCTACCGGATGGTTTCCTCCTATTGGGAGATGGCGGCGGGCTTCGCGAAGCATGGCTCGCTCAACCTGGGGCTCTTCGCCGAAAACTGCGGCGAGGGCCTGTTCATGCTGGCCAAGGCGCTGCCACACCTGGAGCGGCTCCGGAAGGAGCAGTCGCCCTTCGCGTTCGTCAACATGGAGTGGGCCGTGAAGAACAGCCCGGAAGCCGCGCGGCGCCTCGAGTTCACCCAGGCGCGCCTGGCGAAGATGGCGAAATAGCATGAAGGCACGGAGCCTCCTCGCGCTCATCCTGGCGGCGGGCGCCCTTGGGGGGTGCGGGAAGAGCAGCAGCAATGCGGCGCCTCCCCCGCCGGCGGCCATCCCGGTCGCGGGCCTGCTCTGGGGCACCCAGGAGGTGCCCGCCAACGCCAGCGCGAGCACCGGGACCGCGTTGCTGACGGTGAGCGCCGACCGGACCTCGATCGCTTTCACGGTCACGACCAACGCGACCGGGCTCACGGGCGCCCACCTCCACCCGGGGGCTCCGGGGGTGAACGGCGGCATCCTCTTCGACCTGGGCACCGTGGCGGGCGGGCTGAGCGCCTCGATGACGGGCACGCTCAGCGCCGCGAACTTCTCGCCCGCCTCGGGCATCGCCACGTTCGACGACGCGGTCACGGCCCTCCTGAACGGGGACACGTACATCAACATCCATACGGGTTCGTTCCCCGGCGGCGAGCTCCGCGGCCAGGTCGGGGCGGTGACGGTGCAGTCGCTGCGCCTCTCGCCCGCCCAGGAGACCACGGTCCTCGCGGTGCCCTCCACGGGCACCGGCAGTTTCGTGCTCGGCTTCAACGACGGGCAGGCCGCCTTCGCCTTCGTGCTCAACGTCACGGGGCTCACCTCGGCGGTCACCGCCGCCCACCTCCACGCGGGGGCGGAGGGGACGGCGGGCGGGCCGATCTTCACCCTCTCGGGGCCGTTCCTCGGGACGGCGTCGGGGGTGCTGACGTCGGCGGACTTCACGGCCTCCGCGGTGGACGGCATCAACACCTATGGGGACGCCGTGAACGCCATCCTGAGCGGCCTGACCTACGTGAACGTCCACACGGTCAACAACGGCAGCGGCGAGATCCGCGGCCAGGTGGGCGCCGCGCGGCTGAACGCGCCGGTGCTCAACGGCGCGAGCGAGGCCCCGCCGAACGCGAGCGCGACCACGGGGGCGGGCACGGTGGTCCTGAACGGACTGCAGGACGCGGCCACGGTGACGCTCACCCACACCGGATTCGGGAGCGCGATCACGGCGGCGCACATCCATCGGACCTCGACCACGGCGGCGATCATCACCCTGGCGTCCACCAACTTCGCCAGCCCCACCACGGTGATCCTGGGGCCCGCGGACCTCACGCCGATCAACGTGGACCTGCTGCTGACGGGCGGGGCGACCTACATCAACATCCACACTGCCACCTACCCGGGCGGCGAGATCCGGGGCAGCATCGGCCCGTAGGCTCGCGTGGGATGAACCGCGGAGAACGCGGAGGTCGCAGAAACGGGTGGAAACCGACGCCGCGCCGCAAGCCGAAGTCGAACCCCTGCCCCGGGCATCGGACTTCTTCCGCTCCTGGACCGTGGCGACGACGGTCGCCTACGGGGTGACCGGGCTGATCTCGATGCTCTTCTTTCGATCGCTCGAGAATCAACGGTTCGATTCGAAGGAATTCCTGCCGGCCCTTTCCCTCCTGATGATGCTCTCCGGGGGCCTGATCGCCCTGGCCCAGAGATTGGCTCTGCGGCGGGCGTTCCGGGAATCGGCGTGCTGGGGATGGGTCCTGGTGACGGTGCTCGCGAAGCTGGCGGGAGGGTTGGTCGTCGAAGTCGTCCGAGCAATGGCCCTGCCCGGGGGCCTGCCGAAGTCGGAGGGCGAAGTGGTGCTGTGCATCGTACTCTTGGGAATCATGGAACTCGGCACCTGGATCGCCCAGGCCGTCTACCTGGTGCGGGTGACAGGGTCGACCCGCTTTGGTTGGTGGCCCGGCGTCTCTCTGGCCGCCCTTATCGCGTCGGGCTTGGGATCCGCGCTCTTCTCCTACTCCGTCTCGAGCTCCCTCGGCGGGTCCTGGGCGTTCTTCGAGAGCTTGCCGGGAAGGGGCGTCCTTTCCGTCGTACTGAGCCTTCTCCAGGGCGCGGGGGTCGGCTTGAGCCTGGGCTGGGTGCTCTCACGATGGCTCCTCCGCGCGGGACGGCTTCGGCGCGGACCTCAGTGAAGGGCGCGGAGCAGCGGCCCGAGCGCCTCCATCGGGAGGCCCACCACGTTCGAGACGGAGCCGTCGATCCTCGCGATGAGCGGGTCGTTCTTCGCGCGGATCGCGTAGCCTCCCGCGTACTGCGTGGGGTCGCTGCGCTTGAGGATGCTCCCGAGCGGCGGGTTGTCGTGCAGCGTGACCCGGGAGGTGACGACCCTCAGGATCCGGAAGCGGCCCTTCTGGAGGACCGCGCCGGTGGCGAGCACGTGGGTCTTCCCGGAGAGGAGGCGCAGGAGGCGGAAGGCGGCCTTGCGGTCGCGCGGCTTTCCGTATATCCTCCCCCGGAAGGCGATCAGCGTGTCCGCGGCCAGGACCCAGGTCGTCGGGAACTTGCGCGCCACCGCGTCGGCCTTGAGCTTTGCGTTGGCCGCGACGGTCGCGCGCAGGGTCTTCCGGAGGACCTCACGGACGCCCGAGGGCACGACCTTGAAGCGGTAGCCCTTCAGGAGCTTGCGCCGCGACACGGATGCCGAGGCCAGGATGAACATGGGCGAGATTGTAGACGTGAAACACCGGACGCTCAAACAGAAGATTCTCCAGTCCCCCATGGCCGGCTGCACCGACCTGGCGTACCGGAAAATCGCCCGCCGCTTCGGCTGCCAGATCGCCTTCACCGAGATGGTGAAGGACCGTCCCGTCGTGGAACGCAACCGGAAGACCTTCGAGATGCTCCAGACCGCGGAATGGGACCATCCGCTCGGGATGCAGGTGGTGGGGCGCGAGCCGGCGCTCATGGCCGAGGCGGCCCGCATCCTCGAGGAGCTGGGCGCGGACGTGATCGACGTCAACCTCGGCTGCCCGGTCCCCAAGGTGGTGAACCAGGGCTGCGGCGCGGCGCTCCTCAAGGAGCCCGCCCAGGTGGGCCGCATCCTGGAGGCCATGATTCCCGCCGTGAAGGTCCCCGTGACCATCAAGATGCGGACGGGCTTCGACGAGGGGGACGACGGCCGCTTCCTGGAGGTCGTGCGGGTCGCCGGCGCCTGCGGCGTGGGGGCGATCACCGTCCACGGCCGCACGCAGAAGCAGATGTACCGGGGCTTTTCGAACCATGACGCGATCCGCGCGGTGAAGGAGGTCGCCACGGCGCCGGTGATCGGGAACGGCGACATCCGCACGGGCGCCGACGCGAAGCGGATGATCGAGGATACGGGTTGCGACGGCGTGATGCTCGCGCGCGGCGCGCTGGGATACCCGTGGCTCTACCGCGAGGTGGAGCAGTATCTCGCCACGGGCTCCGTCCCGCCGCCGCCCACGGTGCCCGAGCGCGCGGAGGTCCTGCGCGAGCACTTCCGCGTCCAGCGGGAGCTCTACGGCGACGCGATGGCCTGCCGGACGATACGCCGCGTGCTCCACTGGTTCGTGAAGGGCGCCGCCGGGTCGGCCTCGCTGCGGGAGCGGGGAAACCGGGTGGAATCGCCGGAACAGTTCGAGGCGCTGGTGGACGAGTTCGCGGGCTCCCACTACGAGGAGTCCGGGTTGGAGCGGCCGCTGAGGGCGTGAACCCTGACCCGAGCTTCTAAAAAACCACAAAGACACAAAGGCACCAAGGGGCCTCAGAGGCATCCGGGCGACATCTTGATGGAATCCCGCCGCAGGGACCGCTCGAACTCGGAATCGACGGAATGAACGCCTACCCGGAACGAGGTCCCGGGACACCCCAAGGGCCAACGCTATTTTTCCGCCCTTCCGGGGTCGCTTGGTGTATTGGTGCCTTTGTGGTTGGTTCTTGAGGCTAATCGGTGAGCCTCGGGTTGTACTCCGGCCGCGGCCCGCGCTCCTTCACCTCGATCTGCTCGTACTCCTTGACCTGCTCGGAGTTGAACTCCTTGCCGCATTCGAAGCTGGTGCAGCGGTACTCCTTCATGTTGGAGTCGCTGAAGGCGTTCATCTCGTTCTTCTTCACGCGCGAGCCGCCGCAGTAGGGGCACTTGGCGCGGCTCCAGTACTTCTTGGGGGCCTCGTTGGCGGAGACCTCGGCCGTGCCGCCGTCCGCCTGGACGACCACCTTCTTGGGCTTGATGCGGCCGGCCGCCTCGTCCTTGCACCGGTGGCAGTACTTGCCGAAGGCCTTGTGGGTGCACTCGAACTTGTTCTTCTGGCGGCGCCGCTTGTGGGCCATGGTCCTTCCTCGTAAAATCAGGGGCTATACTTCTAGCGGTTCGAGCCCGTCATTGCAACGCCTTTTTCGTGGGAGCGGAGGACCATGACCCCCCTCATCCTGGCGGCCGTCCTCCTGCAGGCGAAGCCCTTCGACGCGGCTCAGGGCAGGCCCGCGCTCCCCGAGACCCTCCAGAGCAAGCACTACGACATGAAATCCTCCTGCACGAAGGAGGAGGCGAAGGAGCTCCTCGACTTCATGGAGAAGGTGCATCCGACGTACACCGCGCTCCTCCAGCCGGAGAACCCCGCAGAAGTCGCGAAGCGGCGCTTCACGATCGTGCTCTACAAGGACGCGGCGGAATACGTGCGCTCGGGGGCGCCCCCCGGGTCCGGGGCCTACTACGACGGGAAGGAGCTCGTGGGCTGGTACGACCCGGTCTTCATGCGACCCTTCTTCGCCCACGAGGGGATGCACCAGTTCACGGACGCGACCTCGAAGAACATGCAGGACTTCCCGATGTGGTTCACGGAGGGGATCGCCGACTGCATCGGGAACTGCGAGGTGAAGAACGACAAGCTGTACCTGTGCGTCAAGAGCGGGGTGATCTCGCGGATGCGGATCCAGCTCATCCAGGCGGCCGTGCGCCAGGGGGCGGCCTACCCGCTCGCGCGGCTCCTCTCGCTGGGCAAGCGCGAGTTCATGGCGAACGCGGAGCTCTGCTACGCGCAGTCGTGGAGCTTCTGCCACTTCCTCATCGCGTACCCCAAGGAGGAGGACCGCAGCGTCCAGATCCCCAACGGGAAGTTCCGCAAGAACCTCGCGGGGTACTACGAGCTGATGCGGAAGGGCGACGTCCCGCATGCCCGCGCGTGGGAGCAGGCCTTCAAGGGGATCCCCGTCGCGGAGCTGGAGGCGCTCTGGAGGAAGTACGTCCTCGAGCTCGACCCGGGCAGGTTCATCGGGATCGCGGGGAAGGAGGTCCCCGAGGAGGAGGCCGCGCAGCCGCCGTTCGACGCGGGGTGCAGCGGGATCCGCATCGAGCAGGTCGTGCCGGACGGCGTGGGCGCGAAGGGGGGGATCCGTGAGGGCGACATCCTAGTGAAGTTCAACGGCAAACGGTTCCCCCGCCGGAACGCCCTCAACGGCCTCCGCGTCTGGGTGCAGGAGGTCCCCGAAGGGCGCCCCGTCAAGGTCGTCGTGTGGCGCGACGGAAAGGAAGTCGAGTGCCTCTGCACCTGGAAGTGATCAGGCCCAGGCCCAGGCGGAGCGCGGGCGGACGACCTTCACGATCGTGAGGAGCAGGAAGAGCACGGCGAGGGGGCCGACCACCTCCAGCCGGACGAAGAAGGGGATAGTCTGCTCGGTTCCCCGCAGGGTGGGGAGCGCGTCCGTCCCGATCCAGGCGCCGGCCCCCCAGAGGATCGTGACGGCGGCCAGCCAGGCCACGCGCAGCCAGTGCAGCCCGCCGGCGCTCCCCCGGAAGAAGAGCACCCAGCACAGGGGGTAGAGGGCGCCGAGGGCCAGCGCGACGACTCCAAGGATGCGGCACTGGCTCGAGATCCGCGCGATCTCCCCGGCCGGGAGAAACTTGCTCGGGATCTTGAGGGCCGTCATGGCCCGGGCGAAGTCCGCCCGCATCGTCTCCACCAGCCCGGGCGAGGAGGGGGCGCCGACGGCCACGAAGATCGCCTTGGGCTCGGTGGCGAACACGGCGCCCAGGGCGACGAACGGGGTGCTGTCCCGCGTGAACTGGACCTCCGTCGTGCGCATGGGGATGCCCTCGCGCTTCTCCTGCCGCGTCGAGGGGACGAGATTCGAAACGACGGCCTTCTCGGCGTCGCGGGTGAAGACGAGGTACTGGAGGACCAGCGGGTCGAGGAGCGGGTCGGGCCC
Organism: Planctomycetota bacterium; assembly: GCA_023261405.1. Lineage (GTDB taxonomy): Bacteria > Planctomycetota > MHYJ01 > MHYJ01 > JACPRB01 > JACQFK01. The sequence continues at coordinate 3,460 of JAHFOZ010000118.1, read as the reverse complement.
CTCGGACCTGCGGCTGGCGTCCACCACGAGGCGGATCACCTCCCATTCGGCGCTGCCGGCGCGGCGCTCGTAGCGGTACTGGAAGAAGCGGTGCACGTCGTCGGGCAGGGCCCCGACGGGCATGCGATCGTAGCCCGCCGGGGGGAGGAACTCGAAGGTCTGGGGGCTGTGCTTGACGAGGGAGGACTGCGGGGGCGGCTCCTGGGGGGCGGGCCCTTCGACTTTGCTCGGGGCAGGCAGGAGGGAGAGGACGAGGGCGAGGATGAGGATTCTCATCGTCAGGTCCCGAGGGCGCCCAGGTCGACGCGGATGTTCTCCCCCTGGAATCGCCGGACCAGGTCCTCCTTGTCCACGGCCTTGATGTAGGCGTCCTTCGGGTCGACCAGCTTCGCCTTCACGAGGCGGAGGAGCGCCTCGTTGAGGAGCACCTGCCCCTGCTTCGCCCCGGTCTGCATCACGGACGCGATCTGGTACGTCTTGGCCTCGCGGATGTTGGCAGCGATGGCGGAGGTGACGAACATCGTCTCGAGGGCGGCGACTCGTCCGCCGCCGGTCTTCTTGAGGAGGGTCTGGGAGATCACGGCCTTGAGCGAGGAGGCGAGCATGAGACGGATCTGATCCTGCTCGTTGGCGGGAAACTGGTTGATCAGGCGGTCCACGGTGGAGGGGGCGGTGTTGGTGTGGAGGGTGCCGAAGACGAGGTGCCCGGTCTCGGCGGTCTCGATGGCGATGCGGGTGGTCTCGAGGTCGCGCAACTCGCCCACGAGGACGATGTCGGGATCCTCGCGGAGGGCGGCACGGAGGGCGCTGGCGAAGCCGGAGGTGTGGATCCCCACCTCGCGCTGGTTGATGAGGCAGTTCTTGTTGGGGTGGACGAATTCGATGGGGTCCTCTACCGTGATGATGTGGTCCCGGCGGCTCTGGTTGATGTGGTCGATGAGGGCGCAGAGGGTGGTGGACTTCCCGCTGCCCGTGGGTCCCGTGACGAGGACAAGCCCCTTGGAGAGGAAGCAGAGCTTGCGGATCTCCTCCGCGAGCTTGAGGTCGTCCACGGTGAGGATCTTGTCCGGGATGAGGCGGAAGACCCCGCCGATCCCGTTGCGGTCCATGAAGATGTTGGAGCGGAAGCGGCCCGCCCCGGCGAGCGAGTAGGCGAAATCGGTGTCGTGCCGCTGCTTGAACTCCTCGCGGTTGCGCTCGGGCATGATCTCCCACAGGGTGTCGCGGGTGGCCTCCCGGGTGAGGGGGCCCTTCCCCTCGATGGCGGCCATCTCGCCGCTGATCCGGAACATGGGGCGCGCGCCGGTGCTGAAATGGAGATCGGAGGCCTTCCGGGCCACCATCATCCGGAAGAATTCGTCGAGCGCCGCCATGCCATTCGTCTCCGTTGCGTGACCCCGGACGCGCTCGACTGGCCGTCCGGGCTCCGGCGGCGCGTCGTGGGGGGCCGGCACCCGGGGTACGACCGGACCTATTCTACCTCATCCGGCGCCGGTATGATCTGAACGATGACCCGGGGATGGCGGTTCCAGGGCGGAAGGGGGCCGGCCCGCGACGGCGTCGGGCGGGACCGGGTCCGATGAGATCGGTGGCCGTCCTCCTCCTGGCCGCCGCGGGGTGCGCGCCGGCGCCGAAGCCCCCGGTCGAGCCCGCCCCGCCCGTGGGGCCCACGAAGGCGGCGGTCCTCTCCGTCCTGGATTCGCTGGAGCGCACGTTCCAGAACCACTGGGGCGCCGTGGAGAAGTCGCCCGAGTTCGCGGTCCTGGGGCCGGCCCACGTCCCCTGGCTCCGGGAGATCGCGGATGCGAACGGGGCGCATGCCCTCCTGGCGCTGCGGGTGCTGGAGCGGCGCGCGCCCGCGGAGAAGTTCTCCGTCGAGGCGAAGGCGATCCTGTACTCGAGCGCGCTCGAGCGCGAGGAGGAGTTCGCGCGCTGGGGGATGATCACGCGGAACGGCTTCCTCCCGGGCGTCTATGGGAGCGAGCTCCTGGCGCTCAAGGAGGCGGCGGTCCCCTACCTCCGCAAGGCCCTCTTCAACCGGCGCCGCGCGCGCGTGACGGGAGGGGAGGGGGAGCGGGCGAACCGGGTCCAGGGGGACCGCGTGTGCGACTACGCGTGGGTGCTCCTGGCCACGATGCTGGACCGTCCGCTCGTCTACCACGAGGACCCGCGGTTCCGGGACCCGCAGATCAGGGAGATGGACGTCTGGCTGGACCGGCGGAACTGAGAGCCCGGATCAGGCCGGCCTCGGCGCGCTCAGGGCGCGCCGATGAGGTGCTCCACGATGTCGGCGACTTCCGAGAGCTGGAAGGGCCGGTTCACCACGGCGAGGAACTTGAGGAAGCAGCGCCCGGCGGCGTCGCCCTCATCCTCGTCGGCGATGAGGATGACCTTGGGGGGATTTCGCTTGGGCCGGAGCTCCTCGAGCAGGAGTTCCAGCTGCTTGGGTCCCAGGTTGGTCGAGAGGACGACGAGGTCGAAGGGCCGGAGCCGGAACCGGTCCAGCGCGTCCACCGCGTCCAGCCACAGGCTCACGTCGTAGCCGCAGGACTCGAGCGAGTTGCGGATGAAAGCCCCTTCGCGGAAGTCGGCGTCGGCGATGAGCACCGCCTTCGTGCGCGGGCCGGCCTCCTGCGGGCGGTCCTCCAGCTGGACGTGGCGGAAGATGGTGTTGCCGCCCGGGGGGGTCGGCAATTTCGGATCCCGGCTTCCTCCGTTCGGGGGGGGGTTAGCCATGGGCCTCCCGGTCGTCGGGCCAGGGCGAGCCCAGGAGGGCGCGGACGGCCTCGGCCACGTCCTCGCTCGAGCACGGATGGCGGACGACGGAGAGGCCGGGGAAGCCCTTCATCTCCTCGCTCGAGACCTCGCTGTCCCGGTCCATCACCAGGAGCACCAAGGGGGAGAACCCGTGGCGCATCATCATTTCCAGTATACCCGAGAGCGCCTCCCGTCCGATGGTGGAAGAGATCACTACCAGGTCGTAGCGGCGTTCATGGACGCGGCGGCGGGCCTCCAGGGGATCCGTCACCAGGTTCGGGTAGTATCCCGACTGCTCGATGGCGTCCCGCATGGGGGGGCCGAACGCGCGGTCCCGCTCCACGACGAGGACTTTCTTGAGGCGGACGAAACGGCTGGCCGGTGCCGGACTCTGGGCGCATTCCGCGGTGTTCATCTTCCCTCCTTGCACGCCCTGCCCCTGGCCACCACTCCACCGGTATTCTAATACATCAACTATGGGTTGTCAAGTCCTGGGGCGGTCGGGGATTCCCACCTGGTCGACGACGAGGCGCACGAAGTCCTCCATTTTCTCCGTGAGCCGGTGGGTGAGGATGGGGCCCTCGGAACGGAAGCTCACGGTGGCGCTGTCGAGGCCGTCGAGGAGGAGGACCAGCTTGGGGGGCTGGCTGCGGTTCTTCAGGACGCGGAGGACGTCGGCCTGGACGGCGGGGTCGAGTTCGCT
>JAHFOZ010000117.1 GCA_023261405.1 Planctomycetota bacterium | reverse complement strand
ACGAGCGGATCCAGGACTCCATGTCCGGCGTCCTGGACGACATCTGCCACGACATCAACATCTCCATCGACTACTTCGAGAACCAGTACGACAAGAAAGTCGACCAGGTCCTCCTCACGGGCGGCGCCTCGCTGACGCCCGGCCTCGTGGAGACCCTGGAGCGGGCGGTTCAGAAGCCGGTGAGCCGCTGGAACCCCCTCCAGTACCACACCATCGAATTGAACGACGCCTCGGCGCAGGAACTCCAGGCGGCGACGGCACAGGCAGTGATCGCCCTGGGGCTGGCGGCGAGGATCGTCCCGTAATTTCTTGACAACCCCACCGGGGGTGCTAGACTTTTTAAGCTTCAAGCCCGGACCTGAGGAACGAAACGCATGGCCGCCCGTAACATCGTGGGACTGGATATCGGCTCAAAGTTCATCAAGGCCATCCAGCTCACGGAGACCAGCGGCCAGTACAAGATCACCGAGTTCGGCATCTCGGAGATCTCCCCCCAGATGTCCGCCCCGGACGCGGTGATGGAACTGCTGGCCCGGAAGAAGTTCAAGACGAAGCGGGTGGTCAGCGCCGTCTCCGGGCGCTTCGTGTTCGTCCGCTACATCAACATGCCCGTCATGACCGACGAGGAGCTGGGGAACGCCGCCAAGTACGAACTGGGCAAGTACATCCCCGTCGAGGTCGACGAGGTCCTCCACGACTCCCAGAAGCTGGAGGAGCTCGCCGCCCAGGAGGGCCAGGAACCCGAGATGCGGGTGCTTCTGGTGGCCGCCAAGCGGACGTTCATCGACGAGCATGTGGCGGTCCTGGAGGCGGCCGGCCTCCTGCCGTCCATCGTGGACGTGGACTCCTTCGCCCTCGGCAACGCCTACGAGCTCACGGGCAAGCTCAACCCCCAGGCGATCGCGCAGGGGAAGTTGGTCGCCCTCGTGGACGTGGGGGCTTCGAAGACCAACATCAACATCATGAGCGACGCCATCTCCCACTTCACCCGGGAGTTCTACAAGGGCGGCGACGACCTCACCGACTCCATCTCCAAGCGCCTCTCGCTGGAGATGCGCGAGGCGGAGATGCTCAAGCGCAATCCGGGCGGCGAACTGGAGAAGGTGCAGGAATGCCTGGCGGGCGTCCTGGACGACATCTGCCACGACATCAACATCTCCATCGACTACTTCGAGAACCAGTACGACCGGAAGGTCGAGGAGCTGTTCATCACGGGCGGAGCCTCGAACACGGTGGGTCTTCAGGAGGCCCTGGAGCGCACCGTACAGAAGCCCGTGGGCAAGTGGAACCCCCTCCAGCACGTGGAACAGGCCCTGACACCCGAAACCCAGCAGGAACTCCAGGACAACGCCGCACAGGCGGCGATCGCGCTTGGACTGGCCTCGAGGGTCCGTAAGGACTGATGGAACGATGATCAAGATCAACCTCCTGCCGGCCGAGAAGCGCAAGACCGAACGCACCCCGATGCGGCAGTTCGCCCTCATCATGACGACCGCCGCCGTCTTCGCGGGGGTGGTGCTCGGGCTGGCCGGACTCTGGCTCAAGATCAGCAGCGTGGAGGGGGAAATCGCGGCCAAAGAGGCCCGGAAAGTGCAGCTCCAGCAGTACGTCGTCCAGCACGCCAAGTTGACGGCGGACAAGGCGGCCCTGGTGGCCAAGATCAAGGAGATCACGGACGTCGTCAACCGGGACGTCCAGTGGTGGCGGGCCATGAGCGCCCTCTGGGACGTCATCAATTCCAACCCCAAGGTGTGGATCGACGACATCCGGATCCTGGATGAGCGCTCGGTGCAGTCCGAACTGAAGCGGGTGGATCCGGACGCAAAGATGTCTCCCGCGCCCCCGTACGGAGTCTCCATGCGGTGCCATGTAGGCGGCATGGAGGTGACCGAGATGAGCCGCTTCCGCACCGAACTGAAGAACCACGTCGGGATGCAGGAACTGCTCCCCGGGCTGAACTTCAACCTCGACTGGAAGCTGGAAGACGAGAAGGACTTCGATGACAAGTTCTCCATCGGTTTCAGCATCTCCCTCTTCGGTCCCCCCGAAAAGCTCGTGGCGAAGACGGCAGCCCCTGCGGCCCCCAAGCCGGGCGCCCCGACTTCGGCCCCGCCGAATCCTCCGGGGACGCCGTCCCCGGCACCCCCCGCCAAACCGGGAGATGCCAAGTGAGCGAGAAACAGGTCACCATCATCTTCATCGTCCTTCTCGTCCTCATCGTGCTGGGAGGAGGCGCGGGCATCTACTACCTGTGGTTCGACGTGCTCCCCGCGAAGGAGGCAGAGCTCGCCAAGGTCAGCGCTGAGGTGGATGACGCGTTGAAGAAGCAGCGGGAGATTCCCGGCCTCGTCAAGGACATCGAGAGCCTGAAGATCGAGGAAAAGGAGAAGCTCAAGCACATCCCCAACATGACCAAGGCGGAATACGACGAGTTCGCCGTGCGCCTGGATGAACTGAGGCGCAAGTCGGGCGTTCACATCCCCCGCGCGACCTGGGTCACCGCGACCAAGCCGGCCCCCGTCACCGGCCGCCCGCCCCGGGCCTCTCCCACCACCATGCACCGGGTCCAGTATGACCTGGCGGTCGAGGGGGGGTTCTACCAGCTCCTGCGCTTCATCAACCTGCTCGAGGAGGAACGCCGCTTCATCAACGTCGAGAGCTTTTCGATCTTGCCGGGCGGAAGCAACGTCAAGGACAAGACCGCCCGTGGTCCGCAGGCCTACAAACGGGACCTCAAGATCATCATCTACAGCTACACGTACAAGCTGCCGGAGGAGAAGTCCGCCCCGGTCCTTCCGGAACACAGGTTCGGGGAGTCCACTCCCCCGCCATAGACGCGGAAGGGCGTCCCGCCTCCGCCCCTTTGAAATTCCCCGTCCAGGGGTTGCGGTCCGCCTCGACTCACACTTCCAGAGCGAACCTTCAGAATCGACGGGCGCGGACGAGAAGACCGGAGTGAGACGCCTTACTTCTTCGGTTCCGAGGGTTTCTCCTCGGGTGTCTTGGGTTCGCCCGGCCTGGCCGCGGGAGACTTCGGATCGGCACCATTTCCAGGTCCCGCGGGCGATTCGACCCTGGCCTTGCCCGAGCCGCCCCCCTTGGCGGGCGCTTCCTTCCCGCCCTTGGCAAGAAGGAAATAGGCCCCGGCGGCGATGGCCAGCGCGGCGACGGCGATGAGCACGAGGATGAGCGGGCTCTTTTTCTTTGTCGGCACCGCCCCTTCGGTCTTGGACCGGGCGGCCCCGGCCGCCGGCCGGCCACCCGCGCGGGCGCCGAGCCCCCGACGGGGCTTCGCCCCGAGCGCGGGCTTCCCCACGGGCTGCGTGGCCGCCTTCGCGGGATCCAGGGTCCCCTTCTTGGGCGGGGCCGGAGCCTCCTCTGCTGCCTCCGCGACGGCGCCATCCCCGGCAGGCGGTAGCGCCGCCGCGGGCGGGACCGGCGCCACCTTGGCCGTGATCTTCCGGGTCGGTGCCGCGGGGGAAGGGGGCGCCTCGACTTTGCCCGCGGCCGCAGGCTCAACGGCAGGAGCGGCCTTCACCACGGCCGGCTTGTCCGCGGGGGGAGCGGCGGCCGAACCGTCGTGGAAGGTGATCGTCGTGGAGCCCACCTGGATCTTGTCGCCCTCGGCCAGGGCCTGCTGTTTGATCTGCACCCCATTGAGCCAGGTGCCGTTCCCGCTGCTCAGGTCGAGACACTGATATCCCTGGGGAGTCTTGACGATCTGGCAGTGCCGACGGGAAGCCTTGATGTCCTTGACGCGGATGTCGCTTTCGAGCCCGCGGCCCACCGTGACCGCCGGGTTCTCCAGCACGTACTTCTGTTCGCACCCCTCCGCGTGAACGGTGAGGCTGGCCATCCCTGTCCTCCGCTGGGCTGCACCGGTCCCGCACGCGACCGGTCGGCGCGATTATAGGCAGGGCCGGAGGGCGGTGCAAGGAATTGGCGACTTCAGTGCTCCGATCCCCCGGTTCGTGACCCCCTGCCCCTGGAGGGCAGACCCGGCCCCGAACTTCCGCCCGATCCTCAGGGGGACGGGCGGGACACCGGCCTCCGCATCGCGCCCAGGTGCAAGCCGAACTTTTCCGCGATCATCACGGCCGCCCCCTCGGCCAGCGGGAGTCGACCCACGCGCAGTTCCAGCGGCTCGCCCACCTTTTTCGGAAACTCGATGACTTCCCCCACCTTGAAGGAGACCACGTCACGGACGTGGACCTTCTTCTCCGCCAGCACCACCGATTGCGGGAGCAGGAGCCCGAGCAGGTTGGCCTCGAGATCGGCCGCGGCCTTCTCCCGCATGGGCCCTTCACCCTCGCCCTCCCGGACCGTGAGCTCCGTGTGAGGCGCGTCCCCGGGTTGCAGGCGGCCCGCCTCGACGATCCCCGTGACCTTGAGCGCCTTGCGGTCCTTGACCTTCCCCAGGCGGGCCAGGAACTTCGCGCAGCCCTCGATCGAGACGAGGACCGGCTCGAGATGGGGATGGTTCGTCACAAGGATGTCGCCGGGGCGCAGACGCCCCAGGGCCCCCAGCCTCATCCTCTCCGCCGGCAGGTGGACGGTGACCTCGACCTCGGCCGGCGCCAGCTGGCGGGACAGTGCCGCCTCCTGTCCCGGCTCCGGCTCCCTCAGGTTCGAGGAGAGCCAGCGGTGCGCGACGAGTTTGACCATGTGCCCCTCGATGGCCATGACGGGCAGGGCCACGGCCAGCGTCCCCTTGTGCTCGCCCAAGGTGACGTCGAACGCCACCGAGACCATCGCCTCGTTCGGACCGTGGACCCGGATGAGCGCCGGATCCGTCTCCCGCGCCGCGACCCGGAACTGGAAGGGCGCCACGGACGCCCAGGCCTCCTTCATCAGATCCAGCATCCGGGGAACGACCATGTCGATCAGGTTCCACTCGACCTGCGTCAGCGGTCGCTCGGGATGGGACCGGCTTACCCGGCCCGAGGCCAGGAGCCGCTCGATGATCGGAAAGGCGAGGGCCGGTTCCATCGCAAAGAGGAAGGGCCCCTCGAGCGGGTCGCACGAAAGGACCAGGATCACGCCGGGAGACGGCAGTCCCTGGATGAACTCCTGGAACGACCGCTGCTCCACCCGGCCGACCCTCACGTCGACATTCGTGCGGAGGAGCCCCGAGAGCACCGCCTGCAAGCCGCGGGCGTAGGCCTCGTGGAGCATTTCGATGGCGCGCAACTGCTCCCGGGAAACGCGCTGCGGCCTCTTGAAATCATAAGGGACCGCCTCGGGCTGGATCGCCCCTTCGGGAACGGCCTCGGCGTCTCCGACGCCGATGGCCGACAGGAGCGCATCGACCTCGCTCTGGGAAAGAACCTTGTCCGCGTCGGGCATGCGTTCTCCCTACTCCACGGTCCGCTCGCCGGTCCCCGCCCGCTTCCACCGGCGCAGGACGGATTCGATATAGACGGGGTCGCTCTCCAGGGCGCGAACCTCCTCCCGCATGGCCTGGTTGGCCCCCTTCATCCGCGCGATCTGCCGGTCGAGGGCCGAACTCTGGCGCTGCACCTCGGCGGCTTCGGCCCGTCCGCGCCAGGCCTGGGACGCCAGCAATCCCCCCAGCACCGCGAGCACCGCCCCCCACAGGACCGCCCGCGCCTGCTCCCCGACCGCGGGCGAAGGGCCCCTGAACAGCCCCCAGCTGAGCTTCATCATACGCCTCCCGGTACCCCACTTGACGCCAAAAACCCCAATTGCTATCTTCAAACTCGTTATCGACATGCTGATGCTGTTTGCTAAATACGGCCTGAAGGAATTGGCCCTATTTTCCCTGCTCTGGGTGGCCGTGGGGCTGGCCCTGTGGTTCTCCCATCCCTATGCCCGGTACGCCCTCCCGCTCGCGGTCGCGGGCCTGCTCTTCACGTTCAACTTCTTCAGGGACCCCCCCCGCCGCATCCCCCTGGAGCCGAACCTGCTGGTCTCCCCCGCGGACGGCACGGTGGTCGAGATTTCCGAAGTGCGGGAAGAGGAGTTCCTGAAGACCCCCTGCACCAAGGTTGCCATCTTCCTCTCCGTCTTCGACGTCCACATCAATCGCTCGCCCTGCGCCGGCACGGTCGTCGCCGTCCGGTACAAGCCGGGCAAGTTCCTCGACGCCCGCGACCCCCGCTGCGGGGCCGAGAACGAGTCCAACGAACTCCAGGTGGGGAACGTCCTCGTCCGCCAGATCGCGGGCCTCATCGCGCGCCGCATCGTCTGCCAGGCCCGGCCCCGGGACGTGCTGGCCCGCGGCGAGAAGTTCGGCATGATCAAGTTCGGCTCCAGAACGGAGCTCTACATCCCGAAAGAGCAGGTGGAGGAACTCCGGGTCAAGCTGAAAGACAAGGTGAAAGGTGGAGAGACCGTCATCGCCCGAGTCCGGTAGGCGCTGGCCTTTCCGCCGCGCGCTCCGGCCCCGCCGCGTCCGCACGGTGGCGCTGCTGCCGAGCATCATCACGCTGGGCAACGGGGTCTGCGGCGTGCTGGCCATCTTCAACGTCGGCCTCGCCCTGGACCTGGACAAGGTACGCTACTTCCAGACGGCGGCGTGGCTCATCCTCGCGGGCATGATCTTCGACGCGCTGGACGGGTTCGTCGCGCGGATGACGAAGACCGCCTCCAGCTTCGGCGCGCAGCTCGACTCGCTGTGCGACCTCGTCACCTTCGGCGTGGCGCCGTCGTACCTGGTCTTCGCCCTGAGCCGGAGCGAGCGGGGCGCCGCCGAGTGGTGGGACCGCGTGGTCCTGGCCGTTTGCGTCCTTTACGCCATGTGCGCCCTGATCCGGCTGGCCCGCTTCACCGTCGAGACCACCCCCGACGAGAGCTCCCACCGCGAGTTCGCGGGCCTTCCCTCCCCCGCTGCCGCGGGCGTCGTCGCCGCCGCCGTCCTCCCCTCGCAATTCATCCAGGCCAAGGTCCCGGACCTGGCCCCCGCCATCACGGCGGCGCTGCCCGGCCTGGCGTTCGCCGCCGGCGTCCTCATGGTCTCCCGCGTGCGCTACGCCCACGTCATCAACCGGGTCCTCAAGGGAAATCGCCCCTTCGTCACCCTCCTCGAGCTCGTCCTCGTGGGCTCCCTGGTCGTGATCTTCAAGGAGTTCTCCTTCTTCCTCGCGTTCTTCGGGTACGCCGTCATGGGGCCCGTCTTCTGGCTCAAGCGGCGCTTCCTGCCGAGGCGGGCGCCGGCCGCGGGAGCCGTGCCGGTGCCCGACCGTTCCGAAGATCTCTTCTGAATCGTATGGCTGTCTCCGCGTACATCGGTCTGGGCTCGAACCTGGGTGACCGGCGTGCCGCGATCGAGGCCGCGCTGGCCCGCCTGCGGCCGCTCCGCGTCTCCCCGCTCCTGGAAACCGAGCCCTGGGGGCTCCCCGACCAGCCGCGCTTCCTCAATGCCGTGGCGGAGATCGGGACCGGCCTCGAGCCTTCCGCCCTCCTCGCGCTCCTGCAGGGCGTGGAGCATGACCTGGGCCGGGTCCGCGGGGAGCGCTGGGGCCCCCGCACGATCGACCTGGACCTCCTGCTTTTCGGGGACCGCATCGTGAGGTCCGGGACGCTCATCGTCCCCCATCCGCTCCTGGCCCGGCGGCACTTCGTGCTGGAGGGGCTCGCCGCGCTCTGTCCCGACCGCGAGGTGCCGGGGCTGGGGCGCACGGTCCGGGACCTCCTCGAGGCGCATTCCCTTCCCGGACGCCGCGGGCCGGAGGATGCTCCATGACCAGGCTCGTCGAGACGGCCGTGGAGGTCCGCGAGTTCGTCGCCGCGTGCCGCAAGCGGGGCGGCTCCATCGGATTCGTCCCCACCATGGGCGCCTTCCACGAGGGTCACCTGTCCCTCATGCGCCAGGCGGCCCGGCAGAACGATGCGGTCGTGGTGAGCATCTTCGTCAACCCCATCCAGTTCGCCGCCGGCGAGGATTACGACCGATACCCGCGCCGCCTCGAGAAGGACACCCGCATGGCCGACAGCGAGGGGGTGGACCTCATCTTCTTCCCGTCCGTGGCCGAGATGTACCCCAAGGGGTTCGACTCCTACGTGGACCAGACGGACCTGCCTTCCAAGCTCTGCGGGTCCTTCCGGCCCGGTCACTTCCGGGGCGTCATGACGATCGTCACCAAGCTCTTCAACATAGTCAAGCCCGACACCGCCTACTTCGGCCAGAAGGACTACCAGCAGTACCTCATCCTCCGGCGCACCGCGGTGGACCTGAACCTGGACGTCGATGTCAGGGTCCTCCCCACCGTCCGCGAGGAGGACGGGCTGGCCATGAGTTCCCGGAACTTCTACTTGGGGCCCAAGCAGCGCAAGGACGCGACCTGCCTCCACGAGGCCCTCGAGTGCGCCGCGAAGCTGGTGGACGGCGGCGAGAACTCCGCCGCCCGCGTCGCCGCGGAGATGCGGCGCCTGATCCGGAAGGTCAAGGGCACGCGGGTGGAGTACATCGAAATCGTGAACTCCGAGACCCTCGAGCCCGTCAAGGAGGTCAAGGGGAGGACCCTCATCGCCCTGGCCGTGCGGATCGGGAAGGCGCGCCTGATCGACAACCTGATCGTGTAGGGTCGCGCCCGTGTGCGACGCGCCGTGAAAAAGCCCCTCCGGATCTTCTGCCCCTCCAAGATCAACCTCTTCCTCGAGGTGCTGGGCCGCCGGCCCGACGGCTACCACGAGCTGGCCACCGTCATGACACCGGTGGACCTCGGTGACATGCTGGAGGTCCGGGAGGCCCGCCGCTTCTCGCTCGAGGTCGAGGGGGCCGTGCTCCCCGGCTTCAACACCGTGGAGAAGGCCTGGCGGGCCGTGCGGCGCCGCCGGCGGATCCCGGGGGTCCGCGCCCGGCTCGTCAAGCGAACCCCCGCCGGCAGCGGCCTGGGGGGCGGCAGCTCGGATGCCGCCGCCATGATCGCGGCGCTGGACCGCCTCTTCGACCTCGGGCTCGACCGCGCCGAGGTCGGCGCCGAGATCGGCAGCGACGTCAATTTCTTCCTTCAGGGCGGCCCCGCGCTCTGCACCGGCCGCGGCGAGCGCGTCCACCCCCTCCGTCCCGCCCGTTCCCTCCACCTCGTGCTCGCCTGGCCCGGCTTCTCCCTCTCCACCCCGGCGGTTTACCGCGCGCTCCGAAGACACTTGACTCCCCGGACCGAAAACGTTACAGATTTCTTAAACATCTACGACCGGGGGGCATTGGGACACCTCGGGGGCGCTCTTTTCAACCGGCTCGAACCCGCGGCCTTTGATCTGCATCCGGAGTTGGGGACCGCGCTGCGGCGTCTCTCCCGTCTTCCTTTCGCCGGCGCGAGGATGACGGGCTCCGGTTCGGCACTCTACGGCCTGTGCGCCTCGGCGAACGAGGCGCGGCAGCTGGCGCGGCGGGTAAGAGGCCTGTGGGACGTGTTCGTCGTGCCGTCGTGCTCGAAGTTGCGGGAGGAGCCGTGGAGATCACCGAGGTCCGCATCAAGCTGATCCTTCGCCCCAGCGACAAGCTCCGCGCCTTCTGCTCCATCACGCTCGACAACGCCTTCGTCATCCGGGACCTCAAGATCATCGAGGGGACGAAGGGGGCCTTCGTCGCGATGCCCTCGCGCAAGCTCACGGATCGCTGCACGCGCTGCAGCTGCAAGAACCCCCTGCGGGCGAAGTTCTGCACCGACTGCGGCAGCCGCCTCGCGGGCGACCGCGCGCCGCGCGACCCCCAGGGCCGCGAGAAGCTCCACGCGGACATCGCCCACCCCATCAACTCCGCGGCCCGCGAGGCCATGCAGAAGAAAATCCTCGACGCCTTCGCGGCCGAGACGGAGAAGTCCAGGCAGCCGGGATACAAGCCCGTCGAGATCTACGACGGCGCCGACGAGTACGACGGCGAAGCGGCGATTTGAAAGCGAGCTCGTAGCCGAGAGCTTGTGGCTTGTAGGCTGCCGGCTACGAGCTTTTTCAGCGCCCCTTCCCCGCCGCAGGGATGAAGGCCAGCGAGGCCTGGACCGCGAAGTCGCAGCTGCAGCCCGAACTCGCCTCCGGGATGAGGAGCAGCCCGCCCGCGGGGATCATGTTGATCCAGCAGCCGGGCCGCGTGTCCGCCGTCACGAGCTTCTTCTGCCTCGTCGCCGGGTCGAAGAGGCAGGCGTTCTTGTCGCGGAAGTAGAGCGTGGACGCCGAGGCCGAGATCGTCCCGCAGCCGCGGCGCGGCTTCCAGCCGTAATCGTCGACGTCCTTCCCGGTCTTGAGGTCGTACACCCGCGGCTCCACGTAGAGCCGGCCGCCCATGGCCAGCGGATGGTGGTCCTGCTCCCCGTGCTCGCCGTTCACGCCCGCGCCGTAGTTCTGGGTCTTGAACCAGGCCTCCTTCCCGGTCGCGGCGTCGAGCGCGCGCACGTCGTACCACACGGTCGAGGCCTTGCCGGTCCCCGCATTGCGCGAGCCCGCGAGGACCAGGCGCTCCTCGGAGAAGATCGCGTAGAGGGCATGCTGGACCGCGCCCAGGTCGTGCGGGCGGCTCCAGGCCGGCTCGCCGGTCTTGAGGTCCAGCGCCACGACCCGGCACCCCTTCCCCAGCAGGTCCGCCAGCGGCGAGCGCCCCTTCGCCAGCGTCCCCTCGTCCGCGCTCTCCACGAAGTACACCCGGCCGCCGCCCACGGTGATCGTGGGGTTGAGGATCGCGCCCTTCGGCCGGTAGCTCCACTTCCGCGACCCGTCCTTGCGATCCGCCGCCCAGAGGCCGTCACTGCAGACGACGGGCTTGAAATCCCAGTAGGTCTCGGTCGTCACCATCCGCCGGCTGAGCTCGCGCTGCGAGGCGCCGGGAAGGACCGAGCTCGCGAGCAGCAGCTCCCCCGGCACCGCGAGATATCCCCAGTCCCGGGGCTTCCCGTCCGCGGCGGCCGGCGCCTCCACCGTCTCGACCACCTTGCCCGTCGCGGGATCGACCTTCAGGCACTTCCCCGCGGCCGCAATGTAGAGCGCCTCCTCCGCCGCCGCCATGTTCCCGCAGTCGCGGAAGATCGCCATGCGCCGCGAGTCGGGGACCTCGAGCTCCCAGAGCACGGTCCCGTTGTAGGCGTCGAGCCCGAACACCCGGTCGTTGCCGGGGACGAAGAGCCGCCCGCCCTTCGCGAGCGGCGAACCGGTCCGGTGATGCCGGTCGATCATCCGCCCGGGGCCGGGCAGCCCGAACCATTGCAGATCCAGCTCGTTCCCCACGCGGCGGTCGCCGCTGCAGGCGGTGTTGGCCGGATCGCCATAGAGGTGCGACCACTCGCCGGCGCCCTCAACGGCCGCCCCGCGCACGGACGGCTTGTGCGGCCCGCCCGGGAAGGCGAGCCCGCCGGGATGGAGGACCCGCAGGAGCTCCTCGCGCCTGCCGGACGACCCGTCGGCCACGACGAGGTTGAACATCCAGTCCGTGTACGGCAGCGGGCCGTCGGGACGGAGCGCGTGGACCGAGACGCGCCCGTACATTCCCGCGGCGTCGAGCGCCTGCCGCGCGCGGGCGACTTTCGCGGCATCGGCCTCCACGGCGACCACGCGCAGCGAGGACTGCTTCGCCAGTTCGTACGCCAGCCCGCCCTCCCCGGCTCCGAGCACCACCGCATAGCCTTGATGAGGCGCCGAGGCGAGGATCGCGGTGGCCGCCGCCCGCGCCGTATCGCCGGTATGCGGGAACTCCACGGGTGCCGGCGGCATGAGCTCCGCCCCCTTCGCGTCGCCGGGCGCGAAGCAGTAGATGCGGCCCCGGTCGGTGGAGACGAGGAGCCGGTCGCGCACCACGGCGAGGGCGTGCGCCTTGCCCTCGACGGCCGCGGTCCAGGCCTCGCGCCCGTCCTCGACGGAGAACGCCGCGACCTTGCCGTCGCCCCCGCCGAAGCGGAGGCGGCCCGCGCCGATGAAGGCGTAGGGGTAGGCGGCGGGGGAGGCCTCGGGATCGACGTTCTTGCCGCGCCGCCTGAGCTGGCCCACGATCGCGCCCGCGGACGCGCGGCCCGTGCTCACGAAGAGCCGGCCGCTGCGCTGCTCGAGGTACCCCTGCGGCGAGCTGTCCAGCGGCACGTCGCCGAGCGCGCGGCCGGTCTTGAGGTCGGCCGTGCCGTGGATGACCCCTTCGGCCGCGAAGATCCCCGCGCAGTAATGGACCTGCCCCTCGTCCACGAGGATGCCCGTGCGGACCGGCATCGTGGAAATGACGCGCTGATTCCCGGGGATGCGGCGGCCCTTCCCGGCCTGGAGCTTCCAGCGGAGCGAGCCATCCTTCGCGTCGAGGCAGTAGACGAAGCCGTCGTCGGAGCCGAAGAGGACGCGCCCCTCGGCGAAGGTCGGGGCCAGACGCACGGGGCCTTCGGCAAAAAAGGTCCAGCGCTCGCGGCCCGTGGC
Organism: Planctomycetota bacterium; assembly: GCA_023261405.1. Taxonomy (GTDB): domain Bacteria; phylum Planctomycetota; class MHYJ01; order MHYJ01; family JACPRB01; genus JACQFK01. The sequence continues at coordinate 93 of JAHFOZ010000117.1, read as the reverse complement.
GAGGTCGAGGGCGCGGACCTGGTCGTCGGCCGAGGATCCGAAGCAGACGAGGTCGCCCACGGCGGCGAGGTGGAAGGCGTGGTCGAAGGTGGT
>JAHFOZ010000116.1 GCA_023261405.1 Planctomycetota bacterium | reverse complement strand
GCCTTGTCGTCGATGCCCTCGGGGATCAGGAGGGCGTTGAGCTGCGGGAGCCGGTTGGATTCCCTGACGACGAAGCGCAGTCCGATCGCCTCGGCGCCTTTCGCGAAGAGGGCGTGGGTCGAGGCGTGGCGCTTCCAGCGGGCCTCGAGCCCCTCCTCGAGCACGATGCGGAGCGATTCGTGCAGGCCGTAGACGTTGTTGATGGGGGCGGTATGGTGGTACGCGCGGTTGCCGCCCCAGTAGTTGCGCACGAGGCTCATGTCGAGATACCAGCTCACGCACTTGACCTTGCGCCTGTCGATGGCCTCGACGGCGCGCGGGGAGAAGGAGACGGGCGAGAGCCCGGGGGGCCCGCCCAGGCACTTCTGGGTGCCGCTGTAGACGGCGTCGATCCCCCACTCGTCGACCTCGAGGGGGATGCCGCCGAGCGACGTGACGGCATCGACCACCGCGAGCGCGCCGTGCCTGCGGGCCAGCGCCGCGATTTCGGGGACGTCCTGCCGATAGCCCGTGGAGGTCTCGGCGTGGACGAAGGCGAGGACCTTGATCTTCTTTCCAAGGAGCGCGGCCTCGACCGGCGCGGGTTCGAAGCCCTCGCCCCACTTCGCCTCAAGCACGTGGACCTTCCCGCCGCAGCGGCCGGCGATCTCGGCCATGCGGGTGCTGAAGTAGCCGTTCACGAGGACGAGGACCTCGTCGCCGGGCTCGATCAGGTTGACGAGGCAGGTCTCCATGCCCGCCGAGCCGGTGCCGGAGACGGGGAAGGTGAGTTCGTTTTTCGTGCGGAAGACGGTCCGCAGCATCTCGCGGACCTCGTCCATCAGCTTGAGGAACTGCGGGTCGAGGTGGCCGAGCGTGGGGCGGGTGAAGGCCTGGAGGATGCGGGGGTCGATGGGGCTCGGCCCGGGGCCGAGCAGGAGCCGGGTGGGCGGGATGAAACTGGCCGGCACCGCGCTCATGATCCCTCCGCTTTTTGCGCCGTCTCGTTTCTGGAGTAGGACTCCGCAAGAAGCTCGACGGGGTGGAACACCTTAACCGGCAGCCCGGCCTCCTTCAAGCCATACCGGATTTGCATGATGCAGCCGGGGTTTCCCGTGACCACGGTGTCGGCGCCGCTGCGCCGGATGGCGTCGATCTTTCTCGCGAGGACCTTCTTCGAGAGCTCCGGCTGCGTCACCGAGTAGAGCCCGGCGCTCCCGCAGCAGGCGTCGGCGTCGTCGAGCGGGACGCACTCGATCCCGGGGATCGCCTGGAGGACCGCCTTGGGCGGGGCGCTGATCTTCTGCGCGTGCAGCAGGTGGCAGGGCTCGTCGTAGGCGACCTTCCCGGAGAGCACGCCCCCGGGCGGCGTCCAAGCGATCTCGACCAGGAACTCCGTGATGTCGCGGATCTTCCTCCCGAACGCCTCCGCCGCCGGGTCGTGGTCCAGCAGCTCGCCGTAGTGGCGGAGCTCCGCGCTGCAGCCCGCGGCGTTCGTGAGGATCGCGTCGACCGGCCGCGCGGCGAAGGCCGCCACGTTCGCCCGGGCGAGCTCCTTGGCCGCGTCCCGCTCGCCGTTGTGGATGTGGAGCGCGCCGCAGCAGGATTCGGTGGTGAGAACCTCGACCTCGCAGCCGTTCTCCGTGAGGACGCGCACAGTCGCCTCGTTCACGCCGGCGAAGAGCTGGTCGGCCAGGCAGCCGGTGAAGAGCGCCACGCGCCGCTTCGCCTCGCCGCGCGCGGGGAAGAAGCGGACGCCCATCTTGGGATGCCATGCGTCCTTCGTCGCCTGGCGGAACGAGCGGAAGGGGATCGCGGGCGCCTGCGCGGCCAGGGCCCCGAGCTTCCCCGGGAGGAGGCCCGCGCGCCCGAGCCGGCGGCCCAGCGCCGCGAGCCCCAGCGCCTGCTGCATCCAGAGGAGCTTGAAGACGAAGGCCTGGACCCCGCGGTTTGGGAGCAGCTTCCGGAAGAGGAACCAGCGGAGGAGCCGGACGATGAGCCCGTGCGGCCGCTGCGGCTCCAGCACCTGACGCGTCTTCTCCAGGATCTGCGAGTAGGGAACTCCCGACGGGCAGGCCGTCTCGCAGGCGCGGCAGTCGAGGCATTGGTCGAGGTGCGCGAGCACAGTTTCGGTGGGGGCGAGCCGCTCCTGGAGGATGCCCTTCATCAGGTAGATGCGGCCGCGCGGCGAGTCCATCTCCACGCGAAGTTCTTTGTAGGTCGGGCAGGACTCCAGGCAGATCCCGCAGTGGACGCAGGAGGAGACCTGCTCGAAGGTCGGCGCGTCCGGCTTGCCCTCCGTAGCACCCTCCTTAGGCGGTGCGGAGGAGTGCTTCTTTTCCTCGCTCACACGACCATCCTTCCGGGGTTGAGCTTCCGGGCGGGGTCGCGCATTTCGCGGATCGAGCGCATGAGGGCGTTCCCGCCGAGCCCCCACGGGAGCTTCTCGCGGCCGGGCATCGGGAGGGGCGCGGATTCTACGACGGCGTAGCCGCCCCGCTCGGCGGCCCTGGCGTGCCATTGCGCGATCCGGTCCGGGAGGTCCGCCGCAGGTGCCAGCTCCAGCCACGCCAGGCCCGTGCCCACCCGCGCCCAGGTGGGCTCGGCGGGAAGGATGTGCACGAGGTCGTGCGGCTTGGCGGCGATCCGGACGCGTACCGACTCGCGGGCCGTGGCCGGGAGGTCCCGGAGCGCGTCCCACAGCGAGCCGGCGGTCTCGCCCTCCAGGACCTGGGGCTGGGCGGCGTACAAGGTGCGCAACTCCTTGAGGTGCCGCTCGAGGACCGGGCGCGTCCCCTCCACCCCGACCAGCGCCCAGGACTTCCCCCGCGCCAGGCCCGCCGGCCCCCGGTAGAGCGCCTCGAGCGCCACGGGCCGGAGGGAGGACGCGAGCACGGAGAGCAGCAGCGAGTGGGCTTCCACCATGGAGGTGCAGGGGAACAGCACCACGGCCGAGACCTGAGGGCGCGGCCGGACCTTGAACGTGGCCTCGGTGATGATCCCGAGCGTCCCGAACGCGCCGATGTGGAGCTTGTGGAGGTCGTAGCCCGTCACGTTCTTCACAACCTTCCCGCCGGATCGCGTCACGGTCCCGTCCGGGCCCACGACCCGGATCCCGATCAGAAGGTCCCTCATCGTGCCGTAGGCCAGCCGCCGCGGGCCCGAGCTGTTGGTGGCGAGAATGCCGCCGACCGTGGCCTGCGCGTAAGGCGGATCGATGGGGAGCCACTGGTTGTGGTCGAGCAGTTCCTCCTGCAGGTCGGCCAGGCGGACCCCGGCCTGGACCGTCACCACGAGGTCCCCCGGCTCGTGGGAGACGATGCGGTCGAGCTTCGCCATCGAGAGATCCTCCCCGGGGTCCGGGGTCTGGCCGTGGTGGACCTTGGTCCCGCTCCCCACCGCGTGGAGCGCGGGCTTCTCGCGCACGAGTGCGGCCACTTCCTCCTCGCTGGCGGGCGTGAGCATCAGTGTCCCACCGGGAGTTTCTTCCCGCCTCCGGGCTCGATGCAGCGCCCCGGCGTGGGGATGGCCTTGCCCGGGTTGCAGAGACCGCGGGGGTTGAACACGTCCCGGATCTTCCGCATCTCGGCGAGATCGGCCTCGCCGAAGAAATCCTTCATGTAGGCGAGCTTCTCGATGCCGATCCCGTGCTCGCCGGAGAGCCCGCCGCCCACGCTGGCCACGACGGCGAGGATCTCGTCGCTGGCCTTGCGGACGCGCTCGATCGCGCCGGGCTCGCGCTCGTCGTAGAGCACCACGGGGTGGAGGTTGCCGTCGCCGGCGTGGAAGACGTTGGCGATCATGACCCGGTTGCGCTCCTCGATCCGGGCGATCTCGGCGAGGACCTCGGGGAGCTTCGTGCGCGGGATGACGCCGTCGTGGGTGTAGTAGTTGGGCGCGAGGCGCCCCAGGACGCCGAAGGCCTGCTTGCGCCCCTTCCAGAGCTTCATCCGCTCGGCGTCGTCCTTCGCGAGGCGCACGTCGCGCACGTTGGCCGCCCTGCAGGCGTCGATCACGGCGGCGGCCTGCTCCTCGAGGTCGTCCCGGAGCCCGTCCACCTCCACGAGAAGGACCGCGGCGGCGTCCAGGGGAAAGCCCGCGTGGATGTACTTCTCCACGGCGCGCAGGGTCTTCTGGTCGATCATCTCGACCGCGGCCGGGAGAATGCTGCGCGCGAGGATCTGGGTCACGCCCTGGCAGGCGTCCACCACCGTGTTGAAGATCGCGAGGATCGTCTTCACGCCCTCGGGGAGCGGGGTCAGGCGCACGAGGACCCGCGTCGCGATCCCGAAGGTCCCCTCCGAGCCCACGAAGACGCCCGTGAGGTCGTAGCCGGGAAGGTCGGCGACGGGACCGCCCATCATCGTGACCGTGCCGTCGGGCAGGACCACTTCCAGGGCGAGGATGTGGTTCGTGGTGACGCCGTACTTGAGCGTGTGGGGGCCGCCGGAATTCTCGGCCACGTTGCCGCCGATCGTGCAGGCGTACTGGCTCGAGGGATCGGGGGCGTAGTGGAGGTTGTGCTTCGCGACCGCCTTCGAGAGGTGCATGTTGACCACGCCGGGCTCGACCCAGGCCTGGCGGTTGGGGACGTCCACCTCGAGGATCCGGTTGAGCCGCGCGGTGGAGAGGACCAGGCTCTCGCGCGCCACGGCGCCGCCGGAGAGGCCGGTGCCCGCGCCGCGGGCGAGGAAGGGGATGCTCCGTGCGTTGCAGGCCTTGACGAGGGTGGAGACCTCCGCGGTGGACTCGGGGAAGACGACCGCGAGCGGGAGGGCGCGGTCGAGCGTCTGCGCGTCGCACTCGTAGGCGAAGAGGTCGTCCTGATGGGTGACGCGGCGGTCCGGGGGGAGCAGGCGCTCGAGGTCGGCGAGGAGTCCCGCCTTGTCCCCGGTGACGGGGGGCAGGGCCTGCTCGGCCTGCGGGGTGAGGACGGGCTCGTAGGCGCGCGATTTCACGGCCGTCCCTCCGGACGGAAGACGCCGAGGTTGCGTTCGAGCGCGCGTCCGGCGCGGGCGAGGTCGCCGGCCAGGAGCGCGCGGACGATGGACAGGTGCTGGGCGTTCGCGCGCCGCATCGCCTGCTCGGTGACGCGCCCCCCCGGGCGCTGCTCGAGGTCGGCGAAGTAGCGGAGGAGAAGGCCGCGGAGGCTCCAGACGAAGCGGTTGCGCGCGAGCTTCCAGAGCCCCTCGTGGAAGGCCACGTCGCGGGCGATGCCCTCCCGGATCGCGGCGCGTCCGGCGGGGAGCGGGATCTCGAGGAGTCTCTCGATGTCCTCCAGGTCCTTCCGGGGCGCGCGGCGGGCGGCGAGGCGGAGCACGGCCGGTTCGAGCAGGCAGCGGAACTCGTAGAGCTCGGCGCGCTCCTCGTCGGTGCGGAGGCGGGGGATCACGTGGTCGAAGAGCGGCGCCGGGTCGAAGGGCAGGACGCGGAGGCCCACCTTCTGGCGGGACTCGACCACGCCGAGCGCCTTGAGGGCCTGGATGGCCTCGCGCACGATGGGCCGGCTCACGCGGAAGCGCCGCGCGAGGGCGTGCTCGGTGGGCAGGCGGCCTCCGGGGCCGATCCGCTCCGCACGGATGATTTCCTGGATGGCCCCCGCGACGCGCCGGGCTTGGATCATATTGTATGACAATTAAGGTACCCGGCCCGGGGGCGGGAGTCAAGAGTCGGTGAAGTTGCCGAGTCCAGGGAGAAACGCGGGCAAGAAATAGACCACCAAGGCACCAAGACACAAAGCGGGGGCTTGGTGTCTTCGTGTCTTTGTGGTTGATCGAGGCTCCCGCGGGCGACGGACTCAGTCGAGCCCGTGGAGGATCTCGCAGAGCCGGCCGAGCGCCCGGCCCTCGCGGGCGGAGTCGGAGGACTTCTCGATATGGGTGTTGTTGACGAAGAAGGCGAAGGCGAGCGTCCGGCCGCCCGCCGTGGTCAGGTACCCCGCCAGGGCCTTGCTCGTGAGCAGGAAGCGGTTGTTCATCGTGTTGTGCCAGAGGAGAGTGCCCGTCTTGGCGCGGACGCGGCCGCGGGCGGGGCTCGCGGGGCCGACGACGGTGGCGAGCGTGCCGTCCACGCCCAGGACGGGGAGGGCGGCCTCATAGGCGGGGAAGTCGACGCGGCCGGCCATGTGCCGGAGCAGCTGGACCGTGGCGCGGGGCGTGGTGTAGTCGGCGCGGGAGCCGCCGGCCCCGCCGCCGAAGGAGAGGGTCTCCACGTCGACGCCCGCGCGGGCGAGGAAGTCGTGCTCGAGGCGCATCCCGTCCTCGAGCTTCCGGGCGCCTTTCCGGGCGGCGAGGAGGAGGGGCAGCGTGCTCGCGTGGAGGTTGTGGCTGACCTTGAGGATGAGCCGGACGTTCTCGGAAAACGGAGGGGACTTCAGGGTCGCGACGCGCGGCAGGCCGCCCACGGCATCGCGGGCCGGCCGCTTCGACCCCGGATTGGCGGCCGTGGGGGAGGCGTCCACGGCGACGCCGGCCTTCTGGAGGCATTCGATGAAGAGCGTCCGCGCGAACGAGGCCGGATCGTCCACCTCGTGGATGCGCACGAGCGGCTTCCGCCCGACGGGGATCTGGCCGCGGACGACGAGCCGCCCCGGGGCCGCGACGTCGACCGAGACCCGGGCCTCGCCGCTCCCCGCCGTGAGGACCTGGTTTTCGACGCGGAATGCGGAGGTCTCCGGTCTCCAGGTCAGGGTGGCGGGCTTCCCGGCCGCATCGGCGGGCGTGATGACGAAGTCGATCACGTTGTCGTTGACCAGGATCGGCGTGATCTGCGAGGGCCCGGAGCCGGAGCCCTCGGCGGGGTCGAAGAGGCGGTCGTCGACAATCACGTCTCCGCGGACGCGCTTGATCCCGGCCGCCGCGACCTGCCGGGCCAGCTCCCTGAGTCCCGCGAGCGGATCGGGCGCGGTCAGCTCGGCGGTCTCGGAGAAGCCGGCGTAGGTGTGGTCGCTGTTCGTGAAGGCCACGTGCCCGTCGGCGTCGCTGCGTCCTCCGAGGGTGAGGTCGCCGCTCGCGACGAGGATGAGGTCGTCGTCGTGCCGGTAGACCGGCGTCTCGAATCGGAAATCCGCTCCCAGCGCGTCGAGGGCCGCGGCCACGGTGTAGAGCTTGGTCACCGAGGCGGGGGCGAAGAGCTTGTCGGCGTTCCGTTCGTGCAGGGTCCGGCCGGTCGCGAGGTCCACGACGAGGATCCCCCAGTGGGCGTTCGCGTAGTCGGGGCCGCCGATGATGGCCTCGAAGTCCGCGGGGAGCGTGCCAACGGCGGGGGTGGCGCACCCGGCCAGGAGGAGCAGGGCGAGGAGCGGCAGGGCCTTCATCACAGGCAGCGATTATAGGGCCACGGACTTTCCGGGGCAACGCCCTCTCATGAAGGACCCGAGTCGAAGCGGTCCGCGCGGCGGAGGCGGGGGAAGAGCAGGGCCCAGAGGGCCACGACGACGATGCTGCCGGCGCCGCCGACCAGGATCGCGGGCACCGTGCCCCACCAGGCCGCCGTGAGGCCCGACTCGAACTCGCCCAGCTCGTTCGAGGCCCCGATGAAGACGAAGGCCACGGCGCTCACGCGGCCGCGCATCCCCTCCGGCGTGCAGGACTGGATGAGGGTGTGACGGACGACCACGCTCACCATGTCGGTCGCTCCCAGGACGGCCAGAGCCAGGAGCGCGGTGGGGAGGCCTCGGGACAGACCGAAGCCCACGGTGGCGAGGCCGAAGATGGCGACGGACACGAGGAGTTTCGTGCCCACGCGCCGGCGGAGGGGCCGGAGGGCCAGGAAGAGGGCGGCGAGCCCGGCGCCCACCGCGGGGGCGCTCCGCAGCAGGCCCAGCGCGTCGGGGCCTTCACGGAGGATGTCGCGGGCGAAGACGGGGAGGAGCGCCGTGGCCCCGCCCAAAAGCACCGCGAGGAGATCGAGCGACATCGCCCCGAGAAGGATCTTCTCCTTCCAGACATAGCGCAGGCCCTCCCCGAGCGCGCGGACGAGGGGCTCCCCCGAGTGGAGCTCGGCCCGTCGCGGGCGCATGAGGGCATAGGTCAGGAGCGCGCCGACGTAGAAGGCGCCGGCCATCAGGTAGACCCGGGAGGCCCCGCCGGCGGCGTAGACAAAGCCGCCCAGGGCCGGCCCGCCCAGCATCGCGGCCTGGAAGGCCGTCATCTGCCAGGCCACGGCCGCGCCCAGGTGCTCGCGGGGCACGAGCTGGCCCACGAGCGCCGACCCCGCGGGGGCGCTGAACGACCGGATGACCCCGAATGCGGCCGCAACCGCGTAGATCGACGCGAGCGACGAGGAGTATCGGGCCAGGATCAGCGCCGCCCCGAGGCTCGACGCGATACACGCTAGGACGATCTTCCGGCGGTCGAAGCGGTCGGCCACCGGCCCGGAGAGGAAGGCGAAGACGAGGCTGGGGAGGAACTGCGCCAGCCCCACGTATCCCAGGTGGAGCGTGCTCCGGGTCATCTCGTAGACCTGCCAGCCGATCGCCACCGACATGATCTGCCCGGCCGAGACCAGGAGGAGCCGGCCCGTGGCATAGAGGAGGAAGCCGGGGTGCCGGAGCGGCGAGAACCGTTCGGTCGGCGCGGGGTCGCTCATGGGGCGGCCCATCATAACGCGGCCGCACACCCCCCGCGCCGGAATTCCCGTTATACTTGACGGGTTCCTGAAAGGAGGCGGAGGATGAACACCAGAAACGGATCCGCACGTCTCGGTCGCCGGCGATTCCTGAAAGGCGCGGCGGGCGCCCTCGCCGCCCCGTTCATCCTCCCCCGGAGCGTCCGGGGCGCGAACGCTCGGCTCAACATCGCCGCGATCGGCGCGGGCGGCAAGGGGCTCGTGGACATCGGCTTCTGCGGCGGGGAGAACGTCGTGGCGCTTTGTGATGTCGATGAGCGCCAGTTCGCAGGGGCGAAGAAGAAATACCCGGACGCGCGCCTCTTCAAGGACTTCCGCGCGATGCTCGACGAGATCGGGAAGTCCATCGATGCGGTGACGGTCTCCACGGCCGACCACTCGCACGCCGTGGCTGCCGTGATGGCCATGAAGATGGGGAAGCACGTCTACTGCCAGAAGCCGCTGACCCGCACGCTCCATGAGGCGCGCACGATGCTCCTCACGGCCCGGGAGCGCAAGGTGGCCACGCAGATGGGCAACCAGGGACACTGCAACGCGGAGTCGCGACGGCTGGTGGAACTGATCCAGGCGGGCGCGCTCGGCGGCGTGCGCGAGGTCCACGTCTGGACCGACCGGCCGATCTGGCCTCAGGGACTCGACCGCCCCAAGGACACGCCCGCGGTCCCCCGCGAGCTCGACTGGGACCTCTGGCTCGGCCCCGCGCCCGAGCGGCCCTACCATCCCGCGTATCATCCGTTCAAGTGGCGAGGCTGGTGGGACTTCGGGACGGGCGCCCTCGGCGACATGGGCTGCCACAACTCCGACGTCGCCTTCTGGTCCCTCGGGCTCCGCGACCCCGTCACGGCCGAGGCGGAGGTCTCCGGCACGCACGCGGAGACGGCCCCCAAGTGGGCTGTCATCACCCTCGGATTCGCCGCCCGCGGCGCTCAGCCCGCGGTGAAGTTCGTCTGGTACGACGGAGGGAAGAAGCCGCCCGCGGACCTGGTGAAGGGGAAGGACCTGCCCGGAAACGGCTCGATCCTCGTGGGCGAGAAGGACACGCTCTTCGTCCCCAGCATGTGGGGTCGCGGCCAGTTCCTCTCGGGCGCGAAGGCCGAGGACTTCAAGGACGTGCCGGAGACCCTCCCCAAGCACGCCGACTTCGAACGCGCCCACTACCAGGAATGGATCGAGGCCTGCAAGGGCGGCCCGGCCTCGCACTCCAACTTCGAGCTGGCGGCCCCGATGACCGAGGCCCTTCTCGTGGGCAACCTCGCCATGCGCCTCGGGCGGAAGATCACGTGGGACGCCGCGGCGATGAAGGTCAAGGACGTGCCGGAGGCGGACGCCCTGATCCGGCCGGAGTACCGCAAGGGGTGGAGCCTGTAGGGCCCCCGGAATCTCACCATCCGACGAGGGAAGCTTCCATGCAGGGACTATCGCGGCGCGACGTGCTTCTCGGGGCCGGGGCGCTGGTCGCGGCCGGGCGAGCCGCGGAAGGCGCCCAGGAGCGCCCCAAGGACGAGCCGTTCGGCTATTGCCTCAACACGAGCACCCTCATGGGGCAGAAGCTGCCGCTCGCCGACGAGATCGACCTCGCCGCGCAGGCGGGCTTCACCGCGATGGAACCGTGGATCCGCGAGATCCAGCAGCACGTCGAGAAGGGCGGCTCGCTCAAGGATCTCGAGAAGCGCTTCAAGGACAAGGGGATCAGCGTCGAGAGCGCCATCGGCTTCGCGGAATGGATCGTCGACGACGACGCGCGCCGCGCCAAGGGCCTCGAGACGATGAAGCGCGACATGGACCTCGTCGCCCAGATCGGCGGGAAGCGGATCGCCGCGCCGCCCGCGGGGGCGAACGCCCCGATCGACCTCAGGAAGGCCGCCGAGCGCTACCGCGCGGTCTGCGACCTGGGCGACCAGATGGGGGTCGTCGCCGAGTGCGAGCTCTGGGGCCCGTCGAAAGCGATCAGCAGGCTTTCCGAAGCGGCGTTCATCGCGATCGAGAGCGGCCACCCGAAGGCCTGCGTCCTGCCGGACATCTATCATCTCTACAAGGGCGGCTCGAGCCTGGAGACCTTGAAGCTCCTCCACGGCGACGCGATGCATGTCATCCATGCGAACGACTATCCCGCCGATCCGCCCCGCGAGAAGATCACGGATGCCCATCGCGTGTTTCCCGGCGACGGCGTCGCCCCCCTCGGCGAGATCTTCCGCTCGCTGAGGTCCATCGGGTACCGCGGGTTCCTTTCGGTCGAGCTCTTCAACAAGGAGTACTGGAAGCAGGAGGCGCCCGCGGTGGTGAAGACCGCGATCGAGAAGACGCGCGCCGCCGTCCGGAAGGCGTTCGCTTAAGAGAGGTTGAGATGATCAAGCTCGCGCTGGCGCTCTCCCTGCTCTGCGTCCCGCAGGACAAGCCCGGCCTGGCCGACTATTTCCCGCCGCCCGAGGCGCAGGGGGGATGGCGGACGCTCCTCCCCGAGAACGGCGCGCCCAGCGCCGCCGAGAAGGAGAAGATCCGGGCGACCGCGGGCGTGGACTGGGACCGGCTCAACGAGGCGTGGGAGCTCAACGCCGCCGCGGAGGGGGCCACGCAGCTCCTCGTCATCCGCCGGGGGTACATCGTCGGCGAGTGGTCGAAGGACTGCGACCGCCGCAAAGCCTTCAACATCTACTCGAGCTCGAAGTCCTACACGAGCGTGGCCTGGGGCCTCCTGCTGAAGGACAGCGAGGAGGGGAAGCTGCCGGGCGGGAAGAAGATCACGCTCGACACCAGAGTCTGCACCGAGGAGTGGCTCCCCGAGGCCCTGCCGCTCCCCGATCCGCGCAAGGCGGAGATCACCGTGAGGAACCTCCTCAACATGGCGAGCGGTCTGGGCGGCGAGAATCCTCCGGCGGAGGCGCCGTTCGAATGGTCCCTCGGCAAAGTCGAGAAGTCGCCGATGGCCGCTCTCAAGGGCGATCCGGGCGCGGTCTTCAACTACTCGAATTCCGGGGTGGCGCATCTCGTGCTCGTCTTCAACCGGGCGGCGGGGAAGGACCTGCTGCCTTTCATGAAGGAGCGGGTGCTCGACCCGATCGGCGAGCGTCCCGAATCCTGGCTCCAGATCGGCGGGAACGGGAAGATCGGTCCGTTCAACCAGGGCTACAGCGGGCTGCACACCAGCGCCCGCGAGCACGCGCGCTTCTGTCACCTGGCGCTCCACAAGGGGGCCTGGGCCGGAAAGGAGATCGTGCCCGCGAGCTACTACGACTTCGCGTGGACCGGCCAGAAGATCAAGCCCGACTACGGCGCGCAATGGTGGGTCGGCCCCCGCCATCCGGGCGCCCCGAAGGACTTCGTGCAGACCGCCGGCGCGAAGAACAACCACGGATACGCGATCCCCAGCCTCGACCTCGTCTTCGTGCGTCTGGGCGACGGGAACAAGTACCCCAAGGACTTCGAGAAGGACCTGGTGAAGAAGGTCCTCGCGGCCGTGGAGAAGTAGGGTGGGCGGCGGGCGGATAGATGATACTAATGGGGTCGAAGGGAGGGAAGAGTGGGGTGAGGAGGAAGGCGGAGTGGGTGGCGGATTGGGGAGATCGAGCCGTTCAGGGCCCGCCCGAGCCGAAGCGAGGGCCGAAATTAAAAAAGTACGAGGAGGGGACAGGGAGGAGCCGTGGGCCCCGTTCAGGGCATCTTACTGAACGAAATCAAACTCGGCTTGAGGCGGATCGCGGGGAGGGGCGCGCGCGGGAATCTCGGTCGAGAGGCCCATCGAGAGGAGGATCGCACGCACCGTGCTCGGTTCGGTGATCGTCGAGATCACTTTCATGCGCCCCCGGCATTTTGGGCACGAAAGCACATCCAGTTTCAGGCTGCGCAGGATCAGGGTCGCCCAGTCCGTCTGCTTGCGGCGG
>JAHFOZ010000115.1 GCA_023261405.1 Planctomycetota bacterium | reverse complement strand
CAGGGTGAGCATGCGGCTCTTGAACGGCTCCAGCGGCTTGAGCGAATCCTTGAGGCTGAACTCGGCGCCTTCTTCGGCGGGCCAGAAGGTCGAGGGCACCACGCCGTTGGGGCTGAACATCACCACAAGCCGCTGCTTCCGCTGCCGCGAAGGCTCTGCGCCCGCCAGGCCGGGCAGGCCCAGGACGAACGGGGCGGTGGCGGCCCCGACCCCCAGGTCCCGGAGGAACTCGCGGCGATTGCGCGGCTGCGTCATGGACTCTTCCCTTTCGTCTCTTTTGTAAATGGCGCGGCGGCGGCCGACGCGGCCACCACCTGCGCCACGAGCTTCCGTATATTGTACCCGCCCCGGGCGAATTCGCGCTTCAGGGCCTCCGGCCGGTCGAGCCCGTGGGCCAGCACCGGCTGCTTCACCATGTAATGGAACAGCTGCTCGACGAAGGACGCGTGGGTTTCCTCGGACTGGGCCAGGTACTCCCCCAGCTCCCGGGCGCCGTTGAAACGCACCGGCTCCCCGCCCAGCGTCCAGATGGCCCCCGAGGCGTCGATCGCCTTTCCCTTCTCCGTCGTGCGGAAGCGGCCCACCGCGTCGAAGTTCTCCAGCGCAAACCCGAGCGGGTTGATCATCGAGTGGCAGGACTGGCAGGCCTGCGGCGTCGTCTGCAGCGAGATCCGCTCCCGGGTCGTGAGGTCCGGATGCAGGTCCGGGCTGAGCGGGGTGACGGCGTCCGGGGGCGGACGGAAGCGCCGCCCCAGGAAGCTGCGCGCCACCAGGAGTCCCCGGTGGATCGGCGAGCTGGTGGCATCATAGGCGAATCCTGCCATGAGGAGCGGGTGGGTCAGGATCCCCACGTGTTTCGTCGGGCCGAGCGAGACTTTCCGGAACGGCGACCCGGCCGGCAGGTCCCCGCCGTAAACTTTGGCGAGCCTCCCGTTCAGATACACATAGTCCGCCAGCAGGAACTGGCGGAAGTCGGAGGCCTCGCCCCAGGTCACGTCGTCCAGGAAGAGATCGAGCGAGGTCCGCAGGTCGGCCTCCACCGCATCGTTGAACTCGGGGAAGCGTTTCGCATCCTTGGTCAGATCCTCGAGGCGGTCCAGCTGCAGCCACTGGTGCAGGAACTCCCGGACCTTCGCGCGGGTCCGCGGGTCGGGCATCATGCGCTCGATCTCCCGGGCGATCCCCGCCGGCGTATCGAGCCGGCCCGCCTTGGCCGCCTCCAGGAGCTCGCGGTCGGGGAGCGAATCCCAGAGCCCGAACGAGATCCGCGACGCACGGTCGTACGCGTCGGGGGCCGCGGCGCCGGTTTCCGTATAGAGGAAGCGCGGCGACTTGAGGACGAGGAGCAGCGTCTTCTGGAGCGCGAGGTCGAGGTCGCCCTCGAAGTGCCGGTCCACGAAGAACGCCTGCTGCTCGGGCGTGAGGGGCCGTCGGAAGGCACGCTCGGCGAAGCGCCGGCCGAACTCGCGGAGGCGCTCCTTGCGGTCCGACGCCCCGGGGCGCGCCCCGGCCAGCGATTCCTGGCGCGCGAGCACCGACGCCGCGACCTCGAGCGCCGCGCTCGTGGCGGCCTCGTCCCACTCGCGCGTGACCAGCGTGCCGCGCTCGTACCCCATGCTGCGGTCGTCGGGCGGGAACGGGGTCGGGACCACCAGCAGGGGCGGGAAGCGGACGGGCAGGAGATTGGCCGACGGGACGAGCCCGGTCTCGCGCTGCGGCGGCCTCCATTTGAGCGCGACGGAGGAGGTCTTGTCCCGTTTGCTCTTGAAGGCCTCGATGCGGAGCGGGTAGGTGCGGCCGCCGAGCAGGACGATCTTCTCGCGGACCGCCTTCAGGTTCCCCGAACGCACGAAGGCGTCGATGAGCGGGCGGTCCATGTCGTTCAGCCAGACCTTCACGCCGTTGGGCGTCTCGACGACGATCTCGTACACCCCCGCGTCGGGGGCGAAGATCGAGCCCGACCACCTCATGGAGAACTCATCGGTGTTGATCTCCTCGGCCGGGGTCGCGCCGCCGAAGTCGACGTCGACCACGGGATCGAGGCGGTCCAGGACGCGGCTCTCGTCCCGGAAGCGGCGCCCGCCGGGGGAGTACTCGCCGCGCAGCCCGTGGCGGCCGTCGGGGCGGCCGGGCTCCGCGAACGACCCCAGGAGATCGACCACGGAGTGGCGGTACTGGCGCACGGTGAGCCGCGAGAGCTCGATCCGGGGCGGGTTGTTCCGAAGCCGCGCCTCGAAGGAATAGAAGGCGTTGTAGAGGTACGCCGCGACCTGCTTCGCATCCTCCCCCTTGCAGGTGCCGGGGGCGTCCTCGGGCATGTTCTTCTCGATGTACCTCGTCAGCTTCTCGAGGGAGCGGTCGCCCGCGAGCGGCTCCGGATGCTCCTTGGCCCCCTCGCCCTTCGCCCCGTGGCACGAGGCGCAGAGCTTCCGGTAGATCTTCTCCCCGTCGTCGGCCGCGGCGGAAACGGCGCCCAGGAGCAGGAAGGCCGGCAGGAAGTGCGCTTTCATCTACTCAATAATAGCGGGGCGCCGCCCGGGAGTTGTGTCGGGGTGGGAGATTTCATAGCCTGTGGGACACCGGTGATGCGCGCCCGAAACGTCCTTCTGCCCGCACTGGGACTCGCCGTCGCGGGCTCAGCGGCCTTCCTGCTCCTCCGGCGTCCGCCTGAACCGGACGCCGGCCCCACGATCCTCGAGGAGCTCGACCGGGCCGAAGGGCGCGCCTGGTCCCCCGACGACACTTCCGCCGAGCCCCTCACGATCCGCCAGGAGGGCCAGGTCCTGCGCGTGGGCTCGCTCGCCGTGGACCTCGCCCGCCCGGCCGAGGAGCTCCCGCGCCTCATCGGGCTCTTCCGGAACGCGCACGCGGAATTCCGCAAGGACCGGAAGGGCCGGCAGGCGCGGCTGGACCTCCGGGAGGGGGGCACGGCGCTGGGGCGCCTCCTCATGGCCCACCCTTCCCTCGGGCTCGCGTTCTTCCGGGAGATGGCGAAGGAGCCGCACCCCGAGACCTTGAAAGACATGGCCCGCATCCTGCAGGTCTGCCCCTCGCCGGAGCTTCACCGGGAACTCGTGGCCATCCTCGAGGCCGGGGGCGCGAGGGAGATCCAGCGCGCCGCGATCCTGGCCCTGGCCCGGGGGCCTCACCCCGAAGCCCCGCGGGCGCTGCTGCGGACCTGGCAGCGGGAGGACGACCCCGAGCTCAGGCGGAAGGCGATGGATGTCCTCGCCGGCATCCTCGTGCACGTCCCGGCGGAGGAAGGCGCCAAGCGCGCGCTCCTGGACGAGTTCCGGCGCGCGGCGGCGGCTTCGCCGGATCCCGAGCGGCGCCTCGAGGTGATCGGCGGGCTCGTGGGTTCCCAGGGCGGGGCGCTCGGCGCGGACGACCGGACCCTGATGGCAGGGGTCCTCGAGCAGGAGAAAGATCCCTCCCGCAAGGCCCGGCTGGAGCATCTGGCGGGTAAGATCAGGGAGCCATGAGAAAGCGGGCCCTGCTCCTCCTGCTGCTCGCGGGATGTTCGCCCGAGCGCCCCGCCAATCCTCCCGCCGGGTTCTTTCCCAAGAAGCTCGAAGCCGTGGACCCCGGAAAGTTCGATCTCGCCTCGCTCCAGGTGGAGACCTTCATCACCGATCTCGGCGAGCGCGTCGTCCAGCGGGCGGTGACGGATGCGGCCTCCGCCTTCGCACCGGACTTCGAAGGCGTGCCGCCCCTCGCCGCCGTCTCCCTCGCCGCGCGCCCGCTGGCGGGCGGCCTGGCGGAAGTGCGGGAAACGAAGGAGACCGTCGCCTCCTCCGCATCGACCCCGCGACAGGCGCTCGAGGCCTTCATCCGCGAGCACCCGCGGATCCTGGCCTGCCGCGTCAAGATGCCGCAGATGGACCTCTGGGAGCGCGGCGCGTTCGGGACGGTCAGGCTCCAGGCCACCGCCACGGACCGCGCGGGGGCCGGGGTGTTCCTCGACGAGACCTTCGAGGCCGTCCTCACGCTCAAGGGCGGCGAGTGGAAGTTTCAAAGGCTGCGCCGCAGCGCCCGGCGCGAGGTCCGCTGTCCCGCGCCCTGGGTGCGCGAGGTCGCCGCGGGGTGGGGACTCGAGGGCGCCCCGGAGGCGGGCCCCGCCGCAAAGCTCGATCCCTACATCAGCCTGCGCGGCGCCGCGGCCGGGGACCTCGACGGCGACGGGTGGCTTGACCTCGTGCTCGTTTCGCCCTTCGGGGTGCGGATCTTCCGGAACGACGCGGGCCGCCGCTTCGTCGACATCACGAAGGAGTCCACGGTGCAGGCGCGCTCACCGGCCAGTGCCGTGATCTGCTGGGACTACGACGGCGACGGCGACCTTGACCTCGCAATCTCCCAGTTCGTCGGCGAGGGCGCCCCGCTTGGGCAGCCCGACCCGCGCGCCGTCGTCCTGTGGCGCAACGAGGGCGCGATGCGTTTCGTCGACGCCACCTCGGAAAGCGGGATCGCCTCCAACGGCCCGGCCACGCATCTCGCGGCCGCGGACATCGACCTCGACGGCGACCTCGATCTCTACGTTTGCATGTACGGATACAGCGGGAAGGACCGGAGCCTCTCCGCTCCCCACCCGGTCCTCAACGCCCGCAACGGCGCCCCCAACCAGCTCTGGATCAACCAGGGGAACGGCCGGTTCGTGGAGACCGGGGTGAAATCCGGCGTCGCGGACACCGGGTGGGCGCTCGCCGCGGCCTTCGGCGACCTGCAGGGAGACCGCCTCCCGGACCTCTACGTCGCCAATGATTTCGGGCCCCACCGTCTCTTCGTCAACAAGGGCGGCGGGACTTTCGAGGAGGTGCCCGCGGACCAGGGGTTCGGGATGGGCGTCACCTGGGCCGACGCGGACAACGACGGCGACCTCGACGTCTACGTGTCCAACATGTACTCCAACGCGGGCAAGCGGCTCCTTCGGGCCGAGGAGGCGCGGCTGCGACCTGAGAATCTCGCGGCCCTCCGGAAGTTCGCCGAGGGCAACACCCTGCTGCGGAACGACGCCGGGAAACTCGTCGATGTCACCGCGGCGGCGGGCGTGGCCGGCGGCGGCTGGGCCTGGGGCCACGCCTTCACGGACCTCGACAACGACGGCCGCCTCGACCTCTACGTGGTGAACGGCTACATCAGCGGCGTCTCCAAGCGGGACCGCTGAGTGCCTTTCTGGCGCTCCGTGACCGAGCGCACGACGCAGGGGAAGGGGGAGCTGAACGACCGTTCCCCCCGCGGATACGGCGAGGATTCGGGGGAGGGGCAGAAGTTCCAGGAGGTCCGCTCCGCCTGCTGCAAGCTCCCGGCCGCCGAGCGTGCCTGGGTGCAGCCCGTCTCCTTCAGCGGCTACGAGCAGAACCGCTTCTTCTACAACACGGGGGCGGCTTACGAGGAGATCGGCGGCGCCGCCGGGCTGGGGCGCCTCGAGGACGGTCGCGCCCTGGTGCGCGCGGACTTCGACCGCGACGGCGACGAGGACCTCCTGCTCTGGAACTACCGGACCCAAACGATCCTGCTCCTCCGAAACGAGGTGGGCCAGCGGAGCGGGTTCGTGGGAATCCGCCTCCGCGGGAAGGGCCCGAACACGCACGGGATCGGGGCCGTGGTGAGAGTCACCGCGGGCGGCTCCACGCAGTCCCGGCTCATTGCCTGTGGCGAAGGGTATCTCTCCTGTCATCCTCCCGAGGCCCTGGTCGGGGTGGGCGGGGCCGGGGCGGCCGCCGTCGAAGTGCATTGGCCTTCCGGGGCCGTGCAGAAATTCGGCGCGAGCCCCACGGGCGCCTGGTACACGGCGGAAGAGGGGAAGGACGCCCTGGAGCGGCTCACCTTTGCTTCGCCCCCTCCGGCCGCGGCGCGCGAGCCCGGCCCGGCCGCCCTCACCGAGGGCG
Source organism: Planctomycetota bacterium (assembly GCA_023261405.1). Classification (GTDB taxonomy): domain Bacteria; phylum Planctomycetota; class MHYJ01; order MHYJ01; family JACPRB01; genus JACQFK01. The sequence goes on along the minus strand of JAHFOZ010000115.1, from coordinate 6,628 downwards.
ACCCGGTTCCGTCCGCCCTCGGCAGCGCGGGCGTCTATCTGTTCCTGGCCTCCGTGGAGGAGTTCGAGGAATTCGAGGCGCTCAAGGCCGGAGGCGGGACTCTCTTCATGCCGCCGGAGGATGCGGAGGCCGCCGCCCGCGCGGGCCGCTCGGCGCCCGGCTGGACCCCGCGGACGGACGCGCCCGCCGGGGTGTTGGGAACGGACGCGCTCCTCCCCTGCGTGCTCGTGGTCCGCGACGGCCGCGTGGAGGCCAAGTTCGCAGGAGTCGGGGCCGGCCGCCGCGCGGGGGCGTGGCTTCTCGGCGCGCGTCGCTGAGGATGTCCCACTTGATTGACGAGCCTCGATCTCACCACAAAGACACGAAGGCACTCAGTTTCCGCTTGGTGTCTTTGTGTCTTGGAGGTTCGAAAACGTGGACCCGATCGGACTTCAGCGCGCGCCCTTCGGCCCGTTCCACTTCCTTTTCGGGGTCGGACAATACTGGCCCGCCGGGGGGAGTTTAACAATTGATGACTTTCATCAGGGAGAGGACGATGCGATCTGTGGGAAGAGCCGGCCTTCTTGTCATCGTGCTCTCAGCAGTTTCAAACCCGCTTCTCGGCCAGGATCAGAAGACCAAGAGCCCGTTGGTCAGCAGGGAAAAGGAGGCTGAGCTCCGGAAGGTCTATGCCAAGGAACTGGCTTCCAAGGAGAAGGAGGCCGTGGAGAAACTGCTCAAGGACGCGATCGACACCAAGGACGACCCCCCGACCCAGTTTCAACTTCTCATGTTCGCGTACCAGAAGGCCATCGAAATTTTCTCCCTTTCCGCGGCGTTCAATGTTTCCGACGAATTGGGGAAGAGATACTCGGACCTCAGTCCGACCGCGCTCAGGGCCCGTGCCTTGGAAGAAGCACGGAAGAAGAAGCCGAAGGGCGAGCACCTCGAGGAGCTGGTCAACGGAGACCTTGAGTTCGCGGTGTTCACGATGGGCCCGGGGCGACAGGATGGCGCCGGCTATGACGACGCGCTCAAGGCCGCGAAGAACGCGGTCAGCGGCGCGAAGGCGCTCAAGAGCAGGTTTCTCGAGGACAAGGCCGAGGCGCTCCAGAAGTATGCCTCCGACCTGGGCAAGGACAAGGGAGACGAGCTCTCGCAGGCCAAGTTCAAGTTCTTCATCCTCGGGGACTCCGGCGAGGAGGTGCTGAAGGTCCTCTCGAACGGGCCGGAGGCAAAGCTGAAGAAACTGGCGGGCCTGCAAATGGTGGGCGGAAAGAGCGCCGCGAACTGCTACGAGTTCGGCGAGGTGGCCTACGAGGCGGCCGGCGAGAGCGGCCGGCTCCCCTTCGAGCGGCTCAAGCTCCTCAATGATGCGCGCAGTTTCTACGACCGGGTTTCATCCGAGGCGGCAGGCGCGGAGAAGACGAAGTACGAACGGGACGAGAAGCTGAAGAAACGGAAGGCGGAGATCGAGGCGAAGCTGGCGCAGTATGGGGGGGGCGGCAACTCCATCGGGATCGACCTCCTCGGCATGATCGACCCCGGCCTGGACAAGGCCAGGGGTGACTGGAAGCGCGAGGGCCCTTCGATCAGCGCCGGCCCGGCGGCCGGCCAGCATATCCTCAAGATCCCGTACGCCCCTCCTGCGGAGTACGACATCACGGTCACCGTGGAGATGCGGGCGGGCGGGCTCGAGGCGGTCGTGGTGGGGCTGATGAAGGAGAGCGTGAAGTTCCAGGCTGTCGTGGACGACGGAGGCCCGAACAATCCTTTCTCCGGCATCCAGAGCATTGACGGAAAGCTCATATGGGACAACGAGACTCTCGCGAAAGGGAAACTACTCAAGGCCGGGAAGCCGAGCACCATCGTGTGCTCGGTGCGGAACAAGGGGGTCACCCTCACCGTGGACGGGAAGAAGATCAGCGAGTACGCGGGCCCCTACAGCAAGCTGGGGGACAGGCCACCCGAGTTGACCGTGCCGGCGAACCACAACGGTCTCTATGTCGGAGCGTGGGAGTCAGCGGCGACCTTCAGCAAAATCCTGATCACCCCCGTCTCAGGGGGCCAGGGCAGGAAGCTCCGTTAGGGCCCCGCGGCTCAGCGTGCGCCCTTTTTCTGCTCCTCGAGGAAGCCGCCGAAGACGGCGTAGAAGGCCTTGTGGCCGGGGCCCTCGCCGCCGTGGCCCGACTGCGGCATGATGATGAGCTTCTTCGGACCCTGGATCTGGTTCACCGTGGCGAACACCCCTTCCGCCGGGCAGACCGTGTCGACGAGGCCGATGCCCACGAGCGCGGGGCACTTCACGCGGGGGGCGAAGTTCATCGCGTCGAAGTAGCGGCCGGCGGCGAGCAGCTTCGCCTCCTCCTTCCCCTGCCAGGTGCGTGACGCCCAGTAGGGCCAGCCGGGGGCGCGCTTCGCCTGCTTCCCGGTGTGGTCGCAGCCCGCCGGGACGTTCGCGGCGATCGCGGTGACCGCCGGGTGGAGGCCCGCGGTGACGATGGCCTGGTAGCCGCCCTGGCTCCCGCCATGCACGACGATCGCCTTCCCGTTCCAGTCGGGCCGTTTCGTGAGGTAGTCCACCGCGCGCCGGCACGAGAGGAACATGCGCAGGAAGTAGCTCTTCTCGCGGTCGTCGCTGCCTTGCCCCGGGTAGTCGTTCAGCTCCTTCGCCGCCTTCTCCTTGTAGAAGGCGTCGGGCGAGTCGATCGGCAGGTCGTGCGCGCTGATGTTCATCGCCAGCCAGCCGCCCCGCGCGTGGCCGAGCACCCAGTCGCGTTGCAGCGGATAGACGCCTGCCCACTGCACCTGCAGGAGGGCCGGCAGTCCCGTCTTCCCCGCCGGCTTGGCGATCTGCCCCTGGATCTTCGAGCCGCGGATGTTGTCCAGCGTGACTTTGGAGTACTCGACCGCGGCGTCCCCCACGTCGACCGCGGCGAGCGTCTCGTTCATCGCCACGCCGTCGAGCTCGGCGATCTTGGCCTTCCAGAAGGCGTCGAAGTCGTCCGGCGGTGGCGCGGAGGCCGCGATCTTCTCGGGAGCAAAGGCGGCGCCGCCGAGACCCGTCGCTTCCTTGGCTGCGCCCGCGGGCTTGAAACGGACCTCGAGGAGCAGGGTGCCGGGCGTCGCCCGTGTCCCCTTCACCTGCGCCTTCCCCTCGACGAGCTCGGTCTCTCCCTTGGCCGCCTCGCCGAGGCCTCCCTCCCGGATCGTCCAGGAGATCTTCCCCGAGGCGGGGCCCTCGGCGGTCTTGATCTGCGCCGTCCAGGTCGCGCTCTTCCCGGGCTCGTAGACGCCCGATTCGGCGTCGGGCGATATCTGGATCGATGGACCGGCGGCCTGGGATGCGGCGCCGGTCAGGAGGAGCAGCAAGGCGGCGAGACGCGCGAGCAGCATGGGAGCCTCCATCAATGAGTTCTCATCATGCCACGTCCCCGCGATGCGGGCAACGATTGAGTACGCGACTGGGGATTGACCCCGCGTGCCCCATCCGTATAATAGTCCCTCCCATGAGAGCCCCCCTGATCGCCGGAAACTGGAAAATGAACGGCCTGGTGCGCGACGCCCAGGCCCTCGCCCAGGGGCTCCGCGCCCGCCTCGAGAAGGACTCCGCGCCCGAGATCGTCGTCTGCCCCCCCTTCCTCGCCCTGGCGGCCGTGCGGGAGGCGCTCGCGGGAAGCCCGGTCAAGCTGGGGGCCCAGGACGTCCACTGGGAGGCCAAGGGGGCCTACACCGGCGAGATCTCCACCGCGATGCTCCAGGACGTGGGATGCACGCACGTGATCCTGGGCCACAGCGAGCGCCGCCACATCATGGGCGAGACCCACGAGCACGTGAACCGCAAGACCAGGGCCGCCCTCGCCGCCGGGCTCACCCCCATCGTCTGCGTGGGCGAGCTCCTCGAGGAGCGGAACATGGGAGACACCAACGGCGTCATCGAGCGCCAGATCGTGAAGGGCCTCGAGGGGCTCTCCGCGGCCGACCTCTCGAGGATCGTCATCGCCTACGAGCCCGTCTGGGCCATCGGCACCGGCAAGGTCGCCGCCCCGCGGCAGGCCGAGGAGGTCAACCGGTTCATCCGCAAGCTCGTCCTGCAGCGGTCGGACTCGCGGACGGCCGAGGGCATCCGTATTCTCTATGGAGGCGCCGTCAAGCCCGACAACATCAAAGACCTGATGGCCGAAGAGGACATCGACGGCGCCCTGGTCGGCGGCGCGAGCCTCGAGGTCGAATCGTTCGTCAAGATCGTGAGGTACACGTCATGAGCCTTCTGCTTCTGGGCGGTTTCGGGTACGGCCTGCTGGCGGCGATCTTCGTCGTGCTCTGCATCCTCCTCATCTTCATGGTCGTCATCACCCCCTCGCAGGAGGGCGGCATGGCGGCGGCCTTCGGCGGACTGGGGAGCGACTCCTTCTTCGGCACCAAAGCCAACCAGCAGATCAACCGCTTCACCGTGTTCCTGGCGGTCTCCTTCCTGGTCCTGGCGCTCGTCCTCAACAAGATGAACGCCAGCGCCACCGCTTCCGCCGCCAAGGGGGAGAAGAAGACCGAGCAGTCGGACCTGGAGAAGGACGTGAACAAGCACAATCCGCCCCCCGGCTTGCCCGATCCTTTGAAGCTGCCCTCGAACCCCGTTCCCCCGAAATGAACAGCATGACCGGCTTCGGGAGCGCGACCCACCGCGACCGGGGCCTGGATATCGGAGTCGAGGTGCGTTCGGTGAACCACCGATTCATCAGCCTCAAGCAGGGTCTGCCCGAGCCCCTCTCGCGCCGCGAGAGGGACATCGAGGCGCTCGTCCGCTCGCGCCTCGGCCGCGGCAGCGTCACCCTGACGGTCTCGCTCAAGTCCCGGCAGCCCCAGGGGCCCGCGCTCCCCGACCTCAAGGTCCTCAAGGCCACCTGGAAACGCCTCGACGGCGCCCGCAAGGCCCTCGGCCTCAAGGAGGCGCCGGAGCTCGAGGATCTGCTCTCCGTCCCCGGTCTCTGGAGCCAGCCTTCCGACGGCTCGTCCGACGGCGCCCACTGGCCGCGCGTCGAGAAGCTCGTGGAGGAGGCGCTCGACGGGCTGGTCGCCAGCCGCGAGCGCGAGGGCCGGACCATCGAACGCGACCTCAACGGCCGCCTCGACCTCATCGAGGACCGCGTCGCCCGCATCGGCGGGCGGACCCCGGTGGTGATCGAGGCCTACCAGAAGCGGCTCGACGAACGGATCCAGGCCGTCCTCGCCCAGAAGGGGATCGAGGGGTCCGTGCCCGACATCGCCAGGGAAATCGCCCTCTACGCCGACCGCTGCGACGTGAGCGAGGAGATCCAGCGACTCGGCGCCCATGTGGCCGAGTTCCGCAAGATCCTCAAGGCGAAGGGCCAGGTGGGCCGGCGGCTCGACTTCCTCTCGCAGGAGATGGTGCGGGAGATCAACACCATCGCCTCCAAGGGAAACGACTCCGTCGTCTCCTCCTGCGCGGTGGAGATCAAGGCCGAGATCGAGAAGATCAAGGAACAGGTCGAGAATATTGAGTGACGGGACCGATGGCCGGATCCGGATCACTGCTCGTTCTTTCAGGGCCCTCGGGGGTCGGGAAGACCACCGTGGCCCGCAAGTTGATGGAGGTCCCCGGGATCGTCCGCGTGATGACGACGACGACGCGCGCGAGGCGCCCGCAGGAGGTGGACGGCCGCGACTACCGCTTCCTCACGGGCACCGCGTTCGAGGCGGCGATCCCGCGGGGCGAGTTCCTGGAACACGCGCGGATTGACGGGAACCTCTACGGGACGCCCCGGGCGGCGATCGAGAAGGAGCTGGCCTCCGGGAAGCTGGTCCTCGTGGACATCGATCCGCAGGGGGCCCGGAGCGTGCGGCAGGCGGGACTGCCGGCTCTCTTCGTGTTCATCGCCCCGCCGAGCATGGCGGAGCTCCTGCAGCGGCTCGAGGGGCGCAAGAGCGAGAGCCCCGAAGCCGTGAAGAGGCGCATGGAGCGGGCCATCCGGGAGTTGGCGGAGAAAGATTCGTACGACGTGGTCGTCGTGAACGTGACTGTGGAGCGCACGCTCGAGGAGATCCTCGCGGCGGTCCGCGGACGGGGATTGCTGAAGGCCTGAACAGAGGAGGCACCATGGACAGCGTGGAGATCGATCAGCTGGCGGAGAAGTTCGGGGGGCGGTTCAAGTTCACCGTCCTCATCCAGAAACGCCTCAAGGAGCTGATCAAGGGCGCCCAGAAGCTCGTGGACCTGGAGGACCGCAACGTCATCAACATCGTGATGGAGGAGATCCGCCAGGGCAAGGTCACGTTCGAAGGCCTCGAGCTCGGCGAGGTCGGCAAGGAGGGGGGGAAGAAGGCCTCCAAGAAGAAGGAGGAGTAGGGGTTCGACTGCATTGATCCCCCGGGTTGCCCGCCTGCGGGCCCGCCCGGGGAAGTGATGCGGATTCACCACCAGCCTCTGGCCCCATGAAGAAGGACGGCACCCTGAAGGGACGGGAGATCGTCCTCGGCGTCACCGGCTCGATCGCGGCGTTCAAGTCCGCCGAGATCGCGTCGCAGCTCGTCCAGCGCGGCGCCGGGGTCACGGTGGTGATGACGGAGGCCGCCGCGAAGTTCGTCGGGCCGATCACCTTCCAGACCATCACCCGCCGCCGGGTCATGCGCG
>JAHFOZ010000114.1:9062-12522 GCA_023261405.1 Planctomycetota bacterium | reverse complement strand
AAGACGGCCTGGTCGGCGCCGGGAGGGGCGGCGCGATGGACCCGCCCCTCTTCCCTGATGTCGTAATCGTCCCGGGGGTCGTCCTCTTCGTTGTGCGAAGACGAGCAGCAACTCTTCAACACTTGTCCTCCCTTACGCTGTCCTTCTCAAATCCTGCATGTCCGGCCTCCCACGGCATTGAGCTCAGCCTCCATCGAATCGAGGGGAAGAATCAGGAGGACCGACGGGCCAAGGGGTCCGGGGAAGACGAGGCAGAATTCCGGTTCGCATGTCGATCCCTCCACACTCCATCGCGAGCGAGCACCCCCGCTCAGGGCAAGAAAAGCGCGGCTGGACGCCAAATAACTCCGATTCTTCGTCCCTCTACCCTCCATCGCGGGCGAACCCCCTCGATCCGGGCATGAAATCCGCAACCGGGAAGCGAATCGTTCGGATTCCCGGCCCCTTCGCCCCCTCCACCTCCCATCGCGGGCGAGACCCCCTCCACGCGGCAGGAAATCTGCTTTCGCGGGACAGAAAGTTCAGATTCTTGCTCCTGTCTGTCCCTCCACACCCCATCGCGGGCGAGAGGCCTCTTCAGGGCAGGTAAAATTCCGAAGGCGGTCAAATTCTTCTCCCTCTACCCTCCATCGCGGGCGAGACCCCCTCGATGTGGCAGGAATTCCGCTTTCGTGGATCAGATTGCTCAGATTCCTGTTCACGTCGCCCCCTCTACCTCCCATCGCGGGCGAGGAGGCCTCTTCATGGCAGGTAAAATGGAATCCGGGCGAAAAAAGGTGAGCTTGGCGGTTCGGAGAGTCGCGGTAGGCTGGTGAAGTGGGTGTCAATCCATAGGCAGCTCGGCTCCCCCTTCAACCCCGATCCGGACTGGGGTCGAGGTCCGCCAGAACGCGCACTCCGCTGCAATAGCGGCGATCCGACGGTCCGCTGCCCTTGGGAACAGGGAAAGGGCCCTGACGGCACCTTCCAACCGCGCAGATCGGCGCAGATGCACTTAGCACCAGGGTGAACCTGATGTCGGTGCCCAACTTGAGACCGTAGCCGAGCTGGATGTTCAGGAGGCCCAGGGACTCCAGCCATGTTCAGGCACTTCGTGCAGTCAGGCTGGATGGCAGCCTTTCCCCTGGGCTTTGCGGAGAGGGAATATTTCAATTCTTCAGACGCTTCCGCTTGACCCAACTCTGGATTCGAGTAGACTTGGTCGCAATGCGCTTCCTAAGGGACATTTCTAGATCGGGGAGCGCGTTCGCTGCCTTCCTGCTCTTTGCCCCGCTGATCGCATGCTCGCTGGGAACTTCCCCTTCAGGTTTTTCTTTCGGTGGAAGCCCAGCCGATGACGCCTTCCCTCAGATTCAACGCGAGCGATCGACTCACGAGCGGCCGCCCTCGCCGCGACGCGAGCGCAATCATCAACAGCCGGTGCGGCGGCCGGAGTGCAGACGGCAGACTCTCGGTCATGCCCCATCGCATGCTCCTCAGACCGACCCGAGGATTCCTCATGGTCCTGCCCACCTCGCCTCGACACCACTCCGCGTCTCGAATTGGCTCACCCAGATCACCAAGCCTGATTCCATCAAAGTATTCCTCTTCGGCACGCCTCACAACCACCGGTCTCCGCCTGCATAGATTCGCCCTGAAGGCGTTCTAGGCTCGCGTTCGTCGATTCCCGATCTGTCTTGGCGTCGACGAGTTATTTTGCTTCCGAATCGAGGAGATCTTTGTGTCCGAATCTGAACAGCACGGTTCCTTCTTGGGGTGCTTCTCGCAGATCTTCCGGATCCTTGTTGGTCCAGCGCTCATCCTCTTGATGGGCACGACCATGATCACGAACCGGACGAATCTGGGCGGCCCCCTTGACTTCATCTTTGGAGGCATCGTCCTCGCAACCGTCCTTGCGACATTCGTGGAGTCGAAGTACTCGACTCGGACGCCGGCGGAGGGTGATAGGGCGTCCTCGGGACGCGCTCGGTACGTCCTGATCGTCCTTGCGGTCTCCGTCGCCATGTTCGTCGTCGCTCATTTTGTCATCCCCAAGGTGTTCTAGGCCGACGCGATGAGAACACCTCCCATTTCAGCGAGTCGAGCACGTCGGAAGGCGGGTCGATGACACTCGCCATCTTGTCTCCTGAGGGCACCTTTCCCCTTTGGACCATGATTCCCTTCGTCGGCCTCCTGCTCTCAATCGCGATCGTGCCGCTTGTCGCATCCCACTGGTGGCATGACAACCGGAACAAGGCCAAGCTGAGCGCCCTCTTCGGCATCCCCTCGATCCTGATCGCTTTCGGCTACGATCGCCACGCGCTTGGGCATACGGCGCTGGAGTACATGGCCTTCGTCTGTTTGCTGGGTTCACTCTTCACGATCTCCGGCGGCATCCGCGTCGCCGGCTCGCTCGCCGGCACGCCCCTGGCCAATACCGCAATCCTGGCACTGGGCGCGGTCCTGGCCAACTTCGTGGGAACGACGGGAGCCTCCATGCTTCTCATCCGCCCGTTCCTGAGGGCCAACGTCCGACGCAAGGCACGAGTCCATCTTGTGGTCTTCTTCATCTTCATAGTTGCCAACTGCGGGGGCTGCCTCACGCCCCTCGGCGACCCGCCGCTGTTCCTCGGTTTCCTGCGGGGAGTTCCGTTTCAATGGACGCTCAACCTTTGGAAGGAATGGCTGGCGGTAGTGGGTGCGCTCCTGGTCCTATTCAACCTGTACGACCAGCACCGCTTCCACAGGGAGGATCTCGCCTCTCCCAAGGATCTCGACGAGGAGGTCGAGCACCACGAGCCGCTCCGGCTGAAGGGTATCTACAACTTTCTCTTCCTCCTTGCCGTGATCGCCGTCGTCCTCGCCAGCGGCTTCTGGATCTACCCCCGCTGGGGGGAGACAAGCGCCCTCCTATGCCAGAGCGTCGCGATGGCTCTCCTTGGAGCCGTCTCATACGCCGTGACGCCCCGGAGTCTACACCGGGAAAACCAGTTCTCCTGGCACCCGTTCGTGGAGGTTCTTCTCCTCTTCGCAGGCATCTTCGCGGCCATGATCCCCGCGCTCGCCGTCCTGGGGACCCACGGAGCTTCGCTCGGCGTTTCCCGGCCGTGGCAGTATTTCTGGGCCACGGGCTCTCTATCGTCCTTCCTGGACAATGCACCGACCTACCTTGCGTTCCTCTCGATGGCCCAGTACCTTCCCGATGAGATCGTGGGCACGACCAGCGCTGCCCTCACCGCCATTTCCTGCGGAGCCGTCTTCTTCGGCGCCATGACCTACATCGGAAACGGACCCAATTTCATGGTGAAGGCGATCGCCGAGCAGGCGGGCGTCCGGATGCCGTCCTTCTTCGGCTACATGGCCTGGTCCCTGGTCGTCCTGGGACCTTTGTTCATCGCGGTTACCCTTGTCTTCTTCCGGTCAGCATGAGGTCCAGCGAAAGGAAGCGCCGAAATGGCTTGGACTAAGGAGCGTCTCCAGG
>JAHFOZ010000114.1:0-9052 GCA_023261405.1 Planctomycetota bacterium | reverse complement strand
AGTCATCCGCGATCGTCTTGCGGGAATGAAGCTCGTGGTCGTAGCAAATCGGGAGCCTTACATCCACGTTCGCGACGGAGAAGAGGTGAGGTGCATGGTTCCGGCGAGCGGCTTGACCACTGCTCTCGACCCGGTCATGCGGGTCTGCCACGGCGTGTGGGTGGCTCACGGCAGCGGCGACGCGGATCGTGAGGTATCCGATGAGAAGGGACGGATCCAAGTGCCCCCCGGCGATCCCAGTTACACGCTCCGGCGCGTCTGGCTCACGAAGGAACAGGAGCAGGGTTATTACTACGGCTTCTCTAACGAGGCGCTCTGGCCGCTTTGCCACATTGCCTACCAGCGACCGAAGTTCGACACGGCCGATTGGGAGCAATACAAGCAGGTCAACCGCCTTTTCGCGGACACGATCCTGGATGAGGTCGGTGACGGGCAGGCCATCGTCCTGATCCAGGACTACCACTTCGCGCTGCTCTCCAGGTTGCTGAAGACTACCCGACCCGATCTCGTCGTCGTCCAATTCTGGCACATCCCCTGGCCCAGTCGCGAAACCTTCCGGATTTGCCCCTGGAAAGAGGAGATCCTGGACGGTCTGCTGGGCAACGACATCCTCTCATTCCAAATCCAGTATCACTGCAACAATTTCCTCGATGCCGTCGATCGCCTCATTGAGGCCCGGGTCGATATGGAGCATTTCTCCGTCACGCGGGGCGGCACTACGACCCTGATCAAGCCGTTTCCCATCAGCATAGACCCCGAGACCGTGGCCGCCCACGTGGCCGGATTTGCTCCCGTCACGGAGCGAGCCCTCCGGAAAAGGTTGCGCCTGGGAAAGCAGAGGCTGATTGTCGGAGTGGATCGGGTTGACTACACCAAGGGCATTCCGGAGCGTTTGCGCGCCGTGGGACGTCTCCTGGAACTCCACCCGGAGCTGCGCGGCACGTTCACGTTCGTCCAGGTCGGCGCGCCCAGCCGAACTCACATCCCGGCATACCGGAGGCTCAACGAGGAGGTGGCCGCGCTGGTCGAGGAAGTCAACTGGAAGCACGGACATGGAAATTGGAAGCCGATCGTCTATCTGCCTGAGCATCAGGGTCCGGAGACGCTTTATCCGCTCTATCGGTCCGCGGCGGTCGCTGTCGTCAGTTCCCTCCATGACGGAATGAACCTCGTTGCGAAAGAGTTCATTGCTGCACGCACGGACCGACGCGGGGTCTTGGTCCTCTCCCGATTCACGGGGGCAAGCAGGGAGCTTACGGAAGCGATCCTGATCAACCCCTACGCGATCGACGAGTTTGCCGAGGCGCTCTACAAGGCCCTCACCATGCCTGAGAACGAGCAGGAGAGCCGGATGAGTCGATTGAGGGAGAAGGTCGCCGACAACAACGTCTACCGATGGGCCGGCATGTTGCTCTCCGAGGCCGTCAAGAGATCCAAGGCGGTGAAATGAAGTCGATGATCGCCGGCATCGTCGGAATCCTCCGCAAGACATATGCCGAGGGCCGTCCGCTCCTCCTTCTCTTCGACTATGATGGGACGCTCACCCCCATTGTGGATCTCCCCGCCCAGGCGGCGCTTGCACCGGCGACCCGCAGGCAACTGGAAGGGCTGTCGCACCTTCCTTTGGTCCGTGTAGGGATCCTCAGCGGCCGGACTCTCGGCGACCTCAAGGGGCGAGTCGATCTTCCCGGTCTGGACTATGCCGGGACGGGTGGATTGGAATGGGACATAGATGGGCAGTGCTGCGTTCACCCGGGCGCCATCAAGTCAATGCCTCTCATCCACCAAGCGGCCGAAGAGCTAACGCGCGTCGTCGAGGCGTTTCCCGGGACCTGGATTGAGCGAAAGGTTCTCGCCTTCACCGTCCATTACCGGGCGATCTCAGATGAGGCACTCGCCTTCGAACAGCAACTCCAGGAGGTGCTCGACGCGCACGCAAGCAGACTGAAAGTCGTCAAGGCGACCGCCGCCTTCGAGATCTCCCCTCAGCTTGATTGGAACAAGGGGTCCATCGTCCGCCTCATCCACGAAGGGCTCCCTCCCGGCACGGGCTTGCTCTACGCAGGAGACTCGGAAGGAGACGCCGATGCCATGGAGGTGGTTGCGAAGCTTGGCGGGCTGACCGTGGGCGTTGGCCGAGAGGCCCCCTCCACGTCCTCCTACCGTCTTCCGGACCCGTCCGCCCTCTCGGGGCTGCTTGAGGCACTTCTGCAAGACCTTCGGGAAAGCGGTCGATGTAGGTGATCCAAAGGATTGTCAAAACTTGTCTGGCTTGGGAGCGCCGCCTCTGCCCCTGGCTGCGTTCCCTGTGGGAGGATCTCGATAGGTATGCTCCTCACTCGTACTCTCCTTGCAATTATCCCATTGGGTGGATTGACCCCATGATCCCCGAAACTCCTGGATCTCAGAACCAACCGCCTGGGGGATCGCCGGAGAGGTCATCCGCATGGTACGAAGACCTGGACATCTACCAGGTCCATGTCCGGACCTTCTTCGATTCGAACAATGACGGCGTTGGGGACCTGCGCGGGCTGACGGAGAAACTGGGCTACATCCGCGACCTGGGGGTCGGCGCCGTGTGGCTGCAGCCGATCTTCCCCAGCCCGCTTCAGGACGGCGGTTACGACGTCACCGACTTCCGGAACATTCATCCCGATCTGGGCACCCTGGATGACTTCAACGTGTTTCTCACCCGGGCGCACGATGTGGGGTTGCGCGTGATCATCGATCTGGTCGTGAACCACACGAGCCGGGAACATCCCTGGTTTCAGTCGGCCCGTCTGGGACCCGGGAGCCCCTTCCACGACTACTTCGTCTGGAGCCCTACCCCCGACCGCTATGCCCAGGCCCGGATCATCTTTCCCGATACCGAGTCGTCGAACTGGACCCTGGAGCCGTCCTGCGGCCTATACTACTGGCACCGCTTCTATTCCCATCAGCCCGACCTGAACTACGAGAACCCCCGCGTGCAGGAGGAGATCCTCGACGTCGTTCGCTTCTGGCTGGATCTGGGAGTGGACGGATTCAGAGTCGATGCGGCGCCCTATCTATTTGAACGCGACGGGACGACGTGCGACAACCTTCCGGAGACGCATGCGTTCTTCCGGGAACTCCGCAAGGTGGTGGACACCTATGCGCCACCCCGGATGATCCTGGCGGAGGCGAACCAGAAGATCGACGACCTGATGTCGTTCTTCGGTCGCGGCGATGAATTCCACACGGCCTTCCACTTCCCGCTGATGCCGCGCCTCTTCATGTCCGTACATCAGGAGAACGCGCGCCCCCTGGTCGAGATCCTCTCGTCGGCACCGCGGCTTCCGGAGGGTTGTCAGTGGGCGATGTTCTTGCGGAACCACGACGAGCTTACCCTGGAGATGTTGTCGGAGGAGGAGCGGGCCTACATGCTCTCGGCCTTCGGAGCAACCCCGTCGATGCGATTCAACCTCGGTATCCGCCGACGGCTCTGGCCGCTGATGATGGGGGGGCGCCGGCAGATCGAGCTTCTCCACGGGCTCATCCTGGGGATGCCCGGGAGCGCTGTGTTCTACTACGGGGACGAAATCGGCATGGGGGACGATCTCCAGCTTGGGGAGCGGTTCCCCGTGCGTACGCCCATGCAGTGGAGTCCGGAGCGGAACGCGGGGTTTTCGGGCGCGGAGACTTCCCGGCTGACGGTCCCGGTCGTTCGGATGGCCGAATACCATTACGCTGGCCGCAATGTGGAGTCGCTCGACCGCCTCCCGACGTCCTTCCTAAACTGGTTCCGGCGCATGATCAAGACGCACCGCGAGGTCCGGGCCTTCCGCAGCCGCGAGGCTCGGCTGGTGGAGACAGACAATCCGCACATCCTCGCCTTCGAACGGGAGAAAGAGGGTGAGACAGTCTTGTGCGTCTACAATCTCTCTAGGTTCGTCCAACCCGTCTTTCTGCGCCTCGCGGCGTGGCGGGGCCGGGTGCCCATGGAGGTCATCGGAGGACAGTCCTTCCCAACCATTGAAGTTCGCCCCTACTTTCTATCGCTCGGCCCTCATTCCTTCATCTGGTTCAGACTCCACAGTTCAAGCCTGACCCCAAGTTGAGAACCATGCGCACCGGATGGTCGATCATCGCCTTTTCGATTGGTGCATTCACAGCGTTGGGGCTCGTGTGGGCTTCCCCGACGGCTGCGCTCGTTTCCTTGGGGCTGGGAGCCCTCACTGCCGTGATGTTGGTGGGCGACGGACCCGAGCATCAGAACGAGGCAGATTCTGTGGAGAAGCGCAACAAGTGAGGAGTCTCGGTACTCGAACTTCAACTCGACATGGCTCAAGTCAAGTAGTCTCGCCCCATGGGTGGGAACGCAACTGGGAGCTGGAAGCGGCGGTTCTCGCTTGCTCAAGTGAAACTTCCCGAACTTGCGTGGCAGGGACACGGGAGCTGGGCTACCGATCCTCGGAGTGCCGCCTTCCTAAGTGGGCGAAGGCGCGCAGCTGGCCCTGGCTGTAGTCGATCATCGCTGTATAGTGGTCCAGCCGCGCACGCGTGAGGGCTTCCTCGGCGCGGAGGACCTCCAGTGGAAGCCCGATCTGGCGGGACTGCCGCTCCCGCGTCAGGTCCAAGGCCTCGACCGCGTCCCGGACCGCCTGCTCCGCCAGTTTCACCTGCTCGTCCTTGGCGCGCACCTGGGCCAGGCTCGAGAGCACCTCCTCTGAGATCCGCTGGCGGACGCGCTCCATCTGGATTTCCGCCTGCCGGACCCGGGACTCGGCAAGGCGGCGACGGGCGGGGTCCAGAAGCCCCCCTGGGCCCAATCGCCACCCCAAGGTGACCGCGTAATCTTCCGTGCTCTCGAGGTTGGACGGGACCGGCCCCAAGCCTCCCGCCACGGCGTCCACCTGGATTTCGGGAAGGAGCGGCCCCCAGGTGGCGGCCGTCTGGTCGTGCCGGTGAGCGGCCAACTCGGCCTCGGCCTGACGGACTTCAGGACGGCGCCCCAGAGCCTCCTTGAGAAGATCCGCGTCGAGGGATGAGAGAGGGACGAGATCCAGCGGCCCCGGGACGGCTTCGGCGGGCTCAAGCTCAATGCCCGGAGCCAGACGAAGGAGCGCTCCAAGGCGGATGGAGGCAAGCTTGATCGCCTCACGCGAGCGCAGGAGCTGAAGACGGCTGGACGCGGACTGCACCCGGGCCCCGAGCATGTCTCCCCTAAACCCGCGTCCCGCCTGGACAGAGGCGTCCAGCTCCGTGGCGAGCTTCTCGGACACCTCCGCCGACTGCGCGGAAACCTGCGCGCGGAGATGCTCGCGCATGAGTTCGTAGTAGGCAAGTGCGGCTTCCAGTTGCACGGATTGCTGGGTCCCCTCCAGGAAGGATTTCTGAGCCTCGTAACGCTGAGACGCGCTCAAGGTCGAGAAGATCGCGTCCCCCACGTCCCAGCGGAGCCGGACGCCTACCCCCGCCAGGGTCTGCTGCTTGTCCACGTCCAAAAAGGCGCCGTCCGTGCCCTGCGTGAGCCCTTCGTGTCGACGAAAGGCAAGGATCGGGCCCGCAGTAGGCCAGAACTTCTCCTCGGCCATTTCGGCAAGCGCGTAGGCTTCGTGGACCTTCTCGCGCACGTAGGCAAGATCCAGGCTGTTCGCCCCGGCCAGGCGAAGCACGGTCGGCAGGTCGATCTTGAAGCGGCCCTCCCGGACGGGTTTGGCGGTCGGGGTTGCGGGCGAGGCATATCCTTCGGGCTCCCGAGGCCAAGGCAGGTCCCAAGGACGCTCGGCGGACGAGCATCCGACCAGGAGGACGATTCCGAGGGCCCGCTTCATTTCGCCTTCGTGGATCGGACCTTCTCGCCGTCGGCGACGAGGTTCTTGCCGTTCACGATCACCTCGTCCTCGGGGCCGATCCCTTGGCGGACCTCGAACTCGATCCCGTCGTCGAATCCGACCTGGATCGGCACCTTCCGGGCGGCCCCGTCGCGCAACACGAAGATGGAGGTCTTCTTCTTCTCGACGATCAGGGCCGCTGCGGGGAGGACGAGGGCGTTCTCCCGCGCCTCCAGCTCGATCGTCACGTGGGCGAACATTCCGGGGCGGATCGCCCGATCTTTGTTGGCGACGTCCATCTCGACTGCCATAGTCTTCGTGTTCCGGTTGAGCGCCCAAAAGAGGCGCGCCACCGGGACCTCCACGGTCTTCCCCGGAAGCTCGTCGATCGAGACCTTGGCCCGGCTGTCCTGGCGGACGGCAGGGACGTCGGATTGAGGGATGTGGACCCGCACCCGGACGGGATCGATCCTCATGACCTGGAGCAGCTTTGTTGAAGCCGCCTGGACGAGGTCTCCCGGGTCCATCCAGCGTTCCGTCACGACGCCGTCGAAGGGAGCGCGTATCGTTCCGAAGTCGATCTGGGTCTGCGTCCTCTCCAGTTCCGCGCGGAGGACCGCCTCCTTGGCGCGGGTCACTTCCAACGTCGCGCGTGCGATCTCGAATCGCCCTTCGGCATCGTCCAGGGAATCCTGATTCACGAGATTGGCGGATTTCTGCGCGACTTCCTTCAGCCGCTTGAAGATCGTTTCCCTCCAACGCAGCTCCGCCTGGTCCCGGGCGATGCTGGGCCCGCAGAGCCCGAGCTCCGCTTTCTCCTTGACAAGCTGCTTCTCGATTTCGGGAACGGCGATCCTGGCCAGGACATCTCCTGCCTTGACGGACGCGCCGCGGTCGACGGGAATCGACTCCAGATAACCCTGGACCCGCGCGAAGAGGGCGGCCTGCTCGAACGGGAGGACCTCTCCGGGAAGCTTGAGCTTCCGGTGGATCGTCTTCACGGTCGGCCGGGCCGTCTCGACGTGAGGGAGAGTTTCCTGGGCGGCTTCCAGGGCCGGGGACGTCGGCGGTTCCGAGGTTGTCCATAGCCTCGCGAGCGGAGCCATGCCGACCAGGGCCGTGGCTCCGAGGATGATCGTCACGAGGACCTTCATGCCGTCGCCTCCTTGCGTCCGAAGACCGAGTAGAGAGCTGGAACGACGAAGAGGATGAGGACCGTCGAAGCCGTCACTCCGCCGATCACCGTCCTCGCCAGGGGGATGTTCGCGCCGCCCGCCACGGCCATCGGGACGAGCCCCAGGACCGCCGCGAGGGAGGTCATGAGGATCGGCCGGAGCCGCACCACGGCGGCCTCCCGGATCGCCTCCACTCGGCCCGCTCCTTCGGCCCGACGCCGATTGGCGAAGTCGATCATGAGGAGGCTGAACGACTTTACGATGCCGATCATCATGATCACGCCCATCATCGACTGGATGCTGATCCAGGTGTTCGAGAGGTAGAGCGCCAACAGGACGCCGATGAGTCCGAGGGGGACGGCGATCATCACAATCAGGGGGTCGCGGAGCGATTTGAACTGGACGACCATGACCAGGTAGACGAGGACCGCCGCGAGGACGAGGCCGAAGCCCAGGCTCTTGAAGGAAGCTTCCATCCCCTGCACCTCGCCCCGCCGGAGGATCGCGTACCCGGGCGGCACCCACTTGGACTTCCCGCGGGCGTCCTTCTCGCTTTCGATGTCCCGGAGCTTCCCCTCGACTTCAGCCGCCACGCTTCCCAGGTCCCGGCCGTCGACTTCCGCGTAGACGTCGATGACGCGGCTGATGTTGACGTGCATCACCTCCGAGGGCGCCGTGGAGCGTTCGATCGAGGCGATGTTCCGGAAGAGGACCGGCTGGCCCTGGCTGCCCGACGTGATGGGGACGTTGAGGACCGTCTCCAGGCTTTCGAAGGCATCTTCCGGGTACTGCGCTCCTATCCAGTAGTGGTTGCCGTTCCCCTCGTCGATCCACATGGATTTCGCGAAGCTGACGGACGAGTTGAAGGCCGTCACGACGTTCTTCACCACGTCGTCCTGGGAAAGCCCGAGTTCCGCGCACTTCCGGCGGTCGATCGTAAGGCGGTACTGCGGGAAGTCCAGGCGCTGCTGGATCCGGACGTCCACGGCCCCGGGCACGGTGCGGAGGCGCCGCTTGATCTCCTCGGCGACGCGCATGGACACATGGAGATCGTTGCCGCGTACTTGGATGTTGATGGGGGCGGGGAGGCCGAAGTTGAGCGCCGCTCGGAGCATGCTGTTGGGCTCGAAGGCGAAGTCAACGCCGGGGAAACGCTCCGGCAGGAGCTTCCGAAGCGCGCGGATGCGTTCCCGGTCGGGCTTCGAGCCGGAGTGCTGTACCAGGATGAAGGCATCGTGCGGCCCGGAGTTCGGCGTATAGGCGGCGGGCCAGTCGTTCAGGACCCCGATGTTGGTGATGAGCTTTTTGAGATCTTCCTTCGGGATCACCTCCCGGATCGCGTCCTCGATCCTGGCAAGGACGCGCTCGGTCTCGGCCACGTTCGTCCCGGACGTCGCCCGGGCGCGGATCATGAACTGGCCGGCTTCGACCTGTGGGAAGAGTTCCTGCCCGATCCTGGGGTAGAGGAATAGCGAAGCGACGAAGACCGTTGCGGTCACTCCGATCGCGAGCCAGCGGACGCGGAGGATGCGGTCGAGGAGCCCTCCGTAGCCGCGCTGGAGGGCCTCAAACCAGCCTGCCCGATGCTCCGTTTCGGGCCGGGCCTTGAGGAAGAACGCGGAGCAGACGGGCACGATGGTGAGCGCCAGGACATAGGAGGCCGCCATGGCGAACGTCACGCTCACCGCCAGGGGCGTGAAGAGGTACTTCCCGATCCCCGTGAGGAAGACCACGGGGAAGAAGACGATGCAGGTGCCGACAACGATGACGAGCACCGGCTGGGCCACCTCGAGCGCGCCGTCGAGCGCGGCCTGCATGGGCGTCTTCCCCATCCGGAGGTGCCGCTCCGTATTCTCGAGGACCACGATCGACTGGTCGATGAGGAGCCCCACGGCGATCGCCAGTCCGCCCAGCGTCATCGCGTTGATGGTGTGGCCCGTAAAGTGGAGTCCGATGAGGGCGGCGAGGATCGAGAGGGGAAGCGTGAGGAGGATGAAGAAGGTCGAGCGGAAGCTCCTGAGGAAGAGGAGGACCATGAGGGCCGCCAGGCCGGCTCCCAGGATCCCCTCCTGCGCCAAGTTC
>JAHFOZ010000113.1:11696-12573 GCA_023261405.1 Planctomycetota bacterium | reverse complement strand
GTAGTCGCCGCTGGGCCCGGCGGGGTAGTAGACCATGGGGCCCTTGATGGGGCGCGGCGGCTCGAAGCGTCCGCCCGTGTTCCGGTAGACAAGCGGCGTGACCTTCCCGTCCTCGAGCCATGCGGCGCTCACGTAGAGGTCGGGTCGGCCGTCGTTGTCGAAGTCCTGGAACTCGCAGTGGGGGGCGCGGACGGGGATCAGGTCGCCGAGTCCTGCCTCCTTGGTGATCTCGGTGAACTTCCCTTCGTCGTTCCGCCAGAGGCGGATGCGGGCGGGCTCGTGGTGGCCGCTCACGACGAGATCGAGGTCGCCGTCGCCGTCCACGTCGCCAAAGCAGGCGCCGCAGGCCCAGTCCTCCCTGGACCGGGGCTCCCAGGAGAACACCGCGCGGGCGGCGGGGTCTTCGACGAACTTTGTGCCGCCGTTGCTCAGGAAGAGCCGGTTGGAATGGGAGACGAAGAGGTCGGGCCGCCGGTCGCCGTTCACGTCCGCGACCGCGCCGCCCAGGCCGTACACGTCGTCGGGGAACCCGGCCTCCCGATTGGCGATTTCGAAGCGGAAGCCGCCCATGTTCCTGAGGAGCAGCGAGCGGGGCGTCTTCGTCCCCCGGACGAAGAGGTCCTCGAGGACGAGGAGGTCGAGGAGACCGTCGCCGTCAAAGTCGAGCGGGAGGACGTTCCGGGCCGTGAGGAGATCGGGGGGGCAGGCGCCGCTCGCCTCGGACACGTCCACCAGCTTGCCGGCGTCGTTTCGGAAGAGGGCGCTCCGCCGGAGCTGGGCGGCGTGCTGGGGCTCCTCGGTCTTCCGGGTCTTCGACTGCGCGTTGTTGGCCACGTAGAGGTCGAGGTCCCCGTCGTTGTCGAGGTCGACGAAGACG
>JAHFOZ010000113.1:0-11686 GCA_023261405.1 Planctomycetota bacterium | reverse complement strand
GGCCGCTGGTGCGGGCGTGGAACTCCACGCCGGCGAAGGGCTCGAAGCGGCCGTCGCCCCGGTTGCGGAAGAGGCGGGTGGGGACGGGCCCGGCGGCCGGGGCGTACTCGCCGTTCATGCGGTCGCAGAAGCCGCCGACGAAGAGGTCGATCCGGCCGTCTCCGTCGACGTCTCCCCACGCGCCGCCATGTCCCATCATCCCCTCGAGGGGCTTCACGAGGCCGGCCTGCTCGGTGACATCGGTCCAGCGGAAGGGGCTGTCCTGGACGGCCCCGAGCGCAAGCAGGAGGATGAGCATACAGACTTAAGGCCGGTGTCGGATGGGTAGTTGCGGCACGCTCAGTGACTCAGGAGGAGGATGAAGGCCCCCAGGGTGCAGAGGACGAGCCCCACGATCAGCTTCTCGTACTTGTCGAAGAACTGGAACTGGAGCTTCTCGATGCCCAGCGAGGTCAGGCCCACGAGGACGAGCATGACGCCCACGGTGGTGACGAGGAGGACTCCCCCGATGAGGGCGATCCCGGGATATCCCGCGCTCGAGGCGGAGGCGATCAGGAACGGGATGGCGGCGGAGCAGGGGGAGACCACGAGGGAAAAGAGGAGGCCCGCGATGGCGGCCTTCTCCGGCACGCCCCGGTCGGACTCGTGGTGGTGGCCGGCGTGGAAGAGGTGAAAGCCGAGGTAGAGGACGCCCAGGCCGATCAGGATGAACGCGCTCACGCGCTCGAGGGTCTCCTCCTGGGGTTTGCCAAGACCCCCGCCGACCCCGCAGAGCGCCAGGCCCAGGGCGACCGTGATGGCCACGTGGAGGCTGCCCGCCCCGGCGGCCACGGTGAGCGTCTTGCGCGTCTTCCAGCCCTGGGCCTTCCCCACCACCACGAAACAGAGCCAGTGGCTCGGGATGAGCGTGTGGACGAGCGAGAACGTGAAGGTGGCCAGCAGGCTGGCGGAGAGCTTATCCATGGGGGGGCGATTATACACGCCTCCCCCGGGCCGGAAATGAAAAAGGCGCCCCCCTTGCGAGGGGCGCCCTTCAAGTGAAATTACGCTCCGCTCACCCGCCTCCTCCCAGGCCCCGGGGCCTCGGCACCGGCGGGGTACGGTTGCCCCCAGGGCAACCTAATGCTTGCACTTCCGGACCGACAGCTTCTTTTTGCAATCGTCCGTGTGCTTCAGGTCCTTGGCGATCTTCGACTCGGCATTGCAGGTGGGGCAGGTGCTGACGATCAGAACCTCACTCACGGTGGGTTCTTTGAAGTCCTTGCCTCATCAGCTCGTGGGCTTGTTGGAGGCCTTGTTCGGGTGGCACGTGGGGATGTAGGAGCTGATGGTGCAGACGTCCACCATCACCACCTCCGTCTCGTCCTTCGCGCACTTCTTGGCCTTCACGTCGGCCGCCGCGAGCACCTTGTCGCATTTCGAGCAGTACGGTTTCTTGCCCGGTACGCCCGGGCACTTCGCCGCGGCCTGGGCCCACGCCCCGGCCGTCAGCGCGAGCGCCAGCACCACGGCTGCCGCTCCGCACATCGCCTTCCTCATCCGGTCGCCCTCCTAATCACAGAGACAATATCTCGTCACTTGGAATCGCCGACGTGCGGGGCCTTCCCCGACTTTGCGCATAGCTTCTTCAAGGTCGCACCCCCGAACTTTGGCTTGCAGTCGGGCTTGTGCTTGAACTCGCTTTCGATGTCGCCCTTCGCGCCGCACGACTCGCACTCGTAGCTCACCCGGGCCCGGTCTTCTGACACAGACTGTGTCTTCTGCATGCGTCCTCAGCACATGGACGGCTGGGGGTAGTGCTTGTGGCAGCCCTGGCACTCGATGAAGGGCGGGGACAGCTTCACGCAGTATTCGAGGTTGGCGGGCTTCGTTTCGCAGCGCTTGCACAGGTTGTTGCGGACGTCGTCCGGCGTGAGTTCCCGCTTGCACATCAGGCAGTAGTAGCCCTTGCCGGTCTTGGTGACCTCGCAGGGCGCCGTGGACGCCGGCTTGGCGGCGTCCTTCTTGGGCTCCGGTTTGGCCGACTGGCCTTTCAGCTCGGGGATGTTCGCCAGGTACGCGTTGGGGTCCTTGGCAAACTTCCCTTTGCAGCCGCCTCAACAGAACCCGATGATCTTGCCCTTACCCAGATCGATCGTGATGTCTGCTTTGGCAGGCTCCCCTTTGACCGGGCATTTCGCGTTGAGGGGCTTGCCTTCCTGGGCCGCCGCCACGAGGGCCAGGCCCGCAGCTATCATCGCGGCGACGGACAGACTCAGCGTTCTCATGATCCCGCACCTCCTGCTCGTGCGTTCGCTCCAACGATCCCAGGCACCCCGCCGGGGACCCAATCCGTCTTTTTCAGGCGCTGCCCCCGGCCTACTTCTTGTCGGGGACGTGGGGCGCGGTGCCGGATTTCGCGCAGATCTTCGTCGCGCTAAGGCGGTTCTTGCACTCCGCGTCGTGCTTCAGCTCCGCCTGTGTATCTCCACTCTGGCCGCAGCTTTCGCAGAGGTAGGCCACACGGGCCCGGTCCTCATGCGGGATGTTGTGGACCTTCCCTCAGCAGAAGACCGGCTTGTCGTCTATCTTTTCCGGGTGGCATTCCGCCTGGAAGAACAGCTTCACGCACATGTCGATCTTCTTGGGCTTTTCCTCGCAGCGCTTGCAGGCGCCCTTGCGGAGGTCGTCGGGCTCAAGCGTGCGGTCGCACTTCATGCAGAAATTGCCCTTGGCGGTCCGCTTGACATCGCAGAGCACGTCAGGCTTCTTGACCGGCCCCTTGGCGGCCCCGGCCTCTGCGGCGGGCTTCGCCGGCTCGGGCTTCGGGGGCTCCGGCTTCTTGGGCGCCGGCTTCGGAGGCTCCGGCGTCACCTTGGGCTTCTCGGGGGCCATCTTGGGCGCCGGCTTCGGAGGCTCGGGAGTCGCCGGCTTGGGGACCTCCGGCACCACGACGGGTTTCACCGGCTCGGGCGCGGGCTCCTCCTTGGGCGTCACC
Source organism: Planctomycetota bacterium (assembly GCA_023261405.1). GTDB lineage: Bacteria > Planctomycetota > MHYJ01 > MHYJ01 > JACPRB01 > JACQFK01. Next base: position 8,709 of record JAHFOZ010000113.1, on the reverse strand, counting down.
CTGGCGATCGGGTTTTCCGGGGCCGGCTTCGCCGCGAAGGCCTTGGTGGACAGGTCGCGCTCGGCGCGCGCCACCAGGTCGAGGTCCTCGGGCTTGTTGAGGAGTCTCTTGTGGTACTCCGTCCCGCTGAAGCGGGGGGCGTGGGCTCTGTAGTGGTCGCCCGCGGCGGGATACTTCTTTTCCCACTCCAGCTTCTTGCCCTCTTCCATCACGGCGGAGTAATCCTTGTAGATGTCCTCCAGAACCTTCTGCAGGAGCGTCGCGAGCGCCGTGGTGTCGTTCGTCTTCTGGAGGGGCTTGAGGCTCTCGAGAGCGTCCGAATACTTCTTGTCGCGGAGCGCGTCGGCCACGCGCTTCTCCACGTCGGCCAGGGTCACCCGGGCCGTCTGCTGGGCGTGGCGCTCACGTACCTCGAAAAGGAGCGCCGCGAACTGGCGCTCGGTGTCTCCGTAGGTGTCGTGGAGCTCGCGCGCCTCCTCGAGCATCGGATCGCTGATCCTCTCGGCCTTGGCGACCTCGGCCTCGAAGCGGGCCAGCTCGTCCTTGGCCTTCTTCGCGTCGGAGTCCTTCCTGAGCGGCTTGCGCGCGATCTCGCCCGACGGCTTCGTCGAGGGGAAGATCTCGTCCTTGTAGGCCACTCCCGCCCAAGTCAGCGCGGCGACGATGCAAACCACTGCGGCCATCGATACGAGTTTGCTGGAAGAAGGGCCCTGGTAGACGTTCCGGCGGGTCAGCCGGGGCCGGGGGGCGTCGAGCGTCCTGTCCTCGTCGGGAGCCGTCGCGGGGACGGCGGACGCCGCCGGGACCTGGGGGGCCGGCCCCGCCGTGGAGGGGGGAGGCGCCAGCGTGGCCACCGGGAGCATCGCCAGGGGGGCGGCCGTGGCCGGGATGGCGGGCGTGTCGAGATCGAGCACGAAGATCGAGGTGAGCCCCAGGCGAATCTCGTCGCCCTTGGCCAAGGCCCGGCTCGAAACCTCGTGGCCGTTCAGCCGGATGCCGTTGCCCGAACCCAGGTCGAGGACCTTGTACTCGGAGCCGACCTTCTCGATCTTTGCATGCCTCCGGGAGATCTTCTTGTCTGGAATCGCCAAGGTGTTCTCCGAGGACCGTCCCAGGGAGATTTCATTCTCCTGGAATGTCAGTTCCCGGGACTCCTCGGGGGTCTTGAGGAGAAGCTTGATCATCCGCGCCTCCAACGTTCGGGGAGCACCCGACCCTATAACTCCATAATATGGTACGCCGTCCGGGGGGACCCGTTGCATCCCCGGCGCCCCTCCCGGCCTTGAACTCCTCTTCCGCAAAGGCTACGGAGGACAGGTACGGAGGGCAACCCTCCCCGTCCGGGGCTACTTGACGGGCTCGCCCCCGTGGGGTTGCGTGCCCGAGGCCTCGCAGCCCCTAACGAGCTTCTTCTCGTGTTCTATCCCCTTGTGGGCCACTCCCGCCTCGGTCCGGGCCGACTCGCCGCAGCCCGCGCACTTGAAGACCAGGGGCGACTTGACCGTCTCGACCTTGCAGCAGAACTTGCTCTTGCAGCAGCACTCGAGGTGGGGCTTCTGCTCGTGCATGCCGCAGCGCGGGATCCACTTCTTGACGCAGACCTTGAGGGGTTCCGCGACGGTCTGGCACTCCTTGCACTTGCCGTCGGCCACCTGCTCCTTCTCCCGGAGCTTCCTGCATTTGCCGCACCAGAGGGCCTCTTCTTGGGCGGCGAGATCGCAGGGGATGGGGGCTTTCTTCTCCCCTTCCTGCCCACCGAGCCCCATCGGTTCGCGGCCAGGGCGGACCCCACGTCCGAACGGGTCGCGAACTTGGGAGCCTGGGTACTGCGTGCTGGGCGGCAGGAATTGGGGGCCTGCCGTGCCCCCTGTGGTCCGCGGGTGCCGCACTTGCCGGTCGGAATGCTGAGCCCAGGCCAGGGGGGCCAGGGAAACGAGTGTGGCCGCGAGCGCGACCCTGTAGGCCATCATCATGGGGGTCCTCATGGCTGGACTACGGTACTTAACACGGGACGGGGCTTGGGGTTCCGGGGACTACTTGATGATTCCGCGCTTGGGCGGAGGCTGCGCCGCCGCCTGCTTCTTCTTCAGCATCCACCAGAAGGCCCCGGCGCCGCCGATCAGGGCGAGAACGACGACATAGTACACCCAGCTGACGTGCATCAGCGAGTCCATAGCCAACCCCCTGAGGAACTCACGGGAATCCCCTGGTGGTTCGACTGCATTGATTCCCCGGGTCGTCTGCCCGGGGGCCGACCCTGCGAATCAATGTGGACTCACCACCAGCCGCGCCATCGTAGCCGGGGCTCGCGAGGACTGTCAAGAAAGCGAAGGGATCGGCCATCGCGCCCAGGCCCCATCCCCCCGTTGCCGGTCAGGGGCGCCCACCGCGTGAGCCTGCGATCACCCCTGGATCGCGGGGGGACACCGCGAGGGTCGACCCGGCCTCCCGCCGGTGCTATAATCCCGCCCTCCTGTGGAACACTTCTACGCGGTGGTGATGGCCGGCGGGAGCGGGACGCGGTTCTGGCCGCTCTCCCGCGCGACCCGACCCAAGCAGATCCTGCCGATCCTGGGCGGCGACTCCATGGTCCGCCGCACCGTGGACCGCCTCTTCCCGCTCTTCGACCCCCGGCAGATCTTCGTGGTCACCGGGCGGGAGCACTCGGAACTCGTCCGGCGCGAGCTTCCCTACCTGCCGCCGGAGAACCTGATCGACGAGCCCATGGGGCGCGACACGGCGGCGGCGATCGGGCTGGCGGCGACCTTCCTGGAATGGCGCGATCCGGAGGCGGCCTTCGCCGTCCTGCCCGCCGACCATTACATCGACGACCCCGCGAAGCTCCACGTCGACCTCAAGCGCGCCCGGCTGGCGGCCCAGGGCGGGGCCCTCGTCACGCTCGGCATCAAGCCCCGCCACCCCTCGACCGCCTATGGCTACCTCAACCGCGGACCGCGCGAGGGCGAGGCGTTCCGCGTGCGCCGCTTCTACGAGAAGCCCAAGCTCGAGGCGGCCCGGGCGTTCGTGGAGAGCGGGGATTACTTCTGGAACAGCGGCATGTTCGTCTGGGAGGCCTGGGCGATCCGAAAGGCGATCGACCGGTACCTCCCGGCGATGGGGAAACTGCTCACCGAGATCGGCGGGGCGCTGGGGACGAGCCGCCTGCCGGCGACGCTGGCGCGGGAGTATGCGAAGATCCAGCGGGTGTCGATCGACTACGGGGTCATGGAAAAAGCGGAAAGGGTTCTTATGGTCGAAGCCGGGTTTGGTTGGGACGACGTGGGCTCGTGGGCCGCGGCCGCGGAACGACGCGGCAAGGACGCCGCCGGGAACTCTCTCGAAGGCAAGTGCGTCCCGGTCGAGACGAAAGACTCCCTGGTCCTCTCCAATGATCCGAACCACCTGGTGGCCGTCCTGGGGCTGGAGGGATTCGTCGTCGTCCATACCCCGGACGCGACCCTTGTTTGTCCCAAGGGCAGGTCCGAGGAGCTCAAGAAGCTGGTCGAGGAGATCCGGAACAAGGGGTATGAAAAACACCTCTGAGCCGGGCCGGAGGACGTGAGAGTGCTGGCGGTCGATCTCGGCCAGAAGCGGACGGGGTTCGCGGTGAGCGACCCCAAGGGTTCGATGGCCCTGGCGCTCCCGACGCTCGAGGACGTGGAACCGGCCGACGTGGCGCGCGTGGCCGAGGAGCAGGCCGCGGAGAAGGTCGTGGTGGGGCTGCCGATCAACATGGACGGCACCGTGGGCCCCAGCGCGCAGCGGGCCCTCGATTTCATCGAGGAGCTCAAGCTTCACGTGGACATCCCGGTGGAGCCCTGGGACGAGCGTCTCTCGACTGCCGAGGGGCAGGCGCGTCTCCGGCTGGCGGGGCTGAACCGCAAGGAGCGGCGCAAGCGTGCCGACGTCGCCGCCGCGGTCGTGATCCTGGAAAGCTACCTGCGGAGGACCGAATGAGAACCCTGTTCGCCCTCCTCGTGCTCGCGTCCCCCGCATCCCAGGCCGGGGGGTGGGGGACGCTGGACGCCGGCGGCGAGCAGGTCGAGGTGTACCGGGATTCCTTCGGCATCCCGCACCTCTTCGCGAAGACCGTCCGGGCCGTCTTCTGGGCCGAGGGGTACACCGAGGCGCAGGACCGGATGTGGCAGATGGAGACCTTCCGCCGCGCGGCGAAGGGCGAGTCGGCCGAGCTGCAGGGCCAGGCCGGCCTCGCGAACGACCGCGACCGCCTGCGCCGGGGATACACGGAGGCCGAGCTGCGGAAGCAGTATGAGGCCTGCACCGAAAAAGTACGCGCGATCCTCGACGCCTACGCGGCCGGCGTGAACGCATGGATCGCGGAGGGGAAGGACCTCCCGCCGGATTACGGGAAGCTGGGCGTGAAGCCCCGGCCGTGGGACGTCACCGATTCGATCGCCATCGGCGTCCTCATGGCGCGGCGCTTCGGCGAGGCCGGGGACATCGAGCTCACCATGGTGCGGGTCCGGGACGAACTCGTGAAAAAGGTCGGGGCCGAGGACGCCGACCGGATCCTGGCCGATCTCCTGAAGCAGGACGATCCCTCCGCGCCGGCGACGCTCCACGACCACCTCCGCACGAAGGCCGCGGCGCCCCCCCGGGAGAAGGGGATGCGCCCGGCGCCCGGGATGGGGGACGGGGCCTACGCCGCCTACCGGGCGGAGCTCGAGGAGGTCTTCGCCTCCCGCGAGTCGCTGGGCGTGCCCACCTACTTCGGTTCGAACGCCTGGGTGATCCACGGGAAGCGGACCGCGACCGGGAACCCGATCCTCTACGGCGGACCGATGATGGGGTTCGGGGCGCCCGCGATCTGCAACGAGGTGCATCTGGTGGCTGAGGGCCTGAACGCGGCCGGAATGAGCTTCCCGGGGGCGCCGGGCGTCATGATCGGCTGGAACGACCGGGTCGCCTGGACCACGACGTCGGGCGGCGCGGACCTCGTGGACGTCTTCACGCTCGAGCTGAACCCGGAGAACCCGGACGAGTACCGCTACCAGGGGGCATGGAAGAAGTTCGAGATCCTCGATCGGGAGATCAAGGTTCTCGACGGGAAAACGGAGAAGCTCAAGGTCTACCGTTCGGTGCATGGTCCGCTGGCCGGCGAGCGAGACCTCAAGAACCATCGGGCCCACACGCTCCGCATGTCCTTCTGGATGCAGGAGCACCGGACGGTCGAGGGCGTCTTCGACATGAACTTCTCGAAGTCGCTGGCCGAGTTCGAGGCGGGGGCGGAGAAGGTCGTCACGAGCCACAACTTCTTTTGCGCCACCGCGGACGGGCACATCGGGTTCTGGTTCTGCGGGATGCATCCGAAGCGGAAGAAGGGGCACGTGGCCCACCTGCCCCAGGACGGCGGGGGCGCGATGGACTGGGAGGGGATTCTCGAACCGAAGGAATGGCCGCGCTCGGTCGATCCGGCCCGCGGCTTCTTCGGCAACTGGAACAACAAGGCCGGACGCGACTGGCCCTGCTATGGATACGGTAAGATCTTCTGGGGGAAGAAGATCCTGGACGTGCTGGAGGCCGAGCCGAAGATCACGTTCGGGAAGGTCTCCGACCTCGCGCGTCTCACGGCCTACCACTCCTTCCTCGCCGACTACTTCAAGCCCTTCATCCTCGAGGCGGGGAAGGGCTCGGAGGACCCCGAGGTGAAGCGCGCCGTCGAGGCCCTGGAGAAGTGGGATCACATGGAGCGTGAGGGGGAAATTGCGCCGACGATCGTGCGCCGCTGGGTGCTGGGGATGATGCGCCGTCTCTTCGGCGGCTTCGTGGACCCGATCATGCTGGCGACCGAGGAGGTGCAGCGCTTCGCGGTGGACCCCCTGCTCTACACGTTCGAGGGCGAGGCCTGCCTGGTGAAGCTGCAGTATGACTACGCGAAGGGGAAGGACCTGAAGGCGCTGGCGCTCGATGCGCTCAAGGAGGCGGCGAAGGGCGACGTGGCGGCGCTCGCCTGGAAGGAGCCAACGGTGGACTTCAAGGGCGAGATCGGCAAGCTGAAGTCGAAGAAGGGGCGCGGCACCTATCAGATGACGGTGGAAATGACCCCGCAGGGCCCGCGCGCGGCGACCTCCTCCGCGCCGGGCCAGAGCGAGCGGCCAGATTCGAAGCATTACAAGGATCAGCGGCCCCACTTCGAGAAGTGGGAATACAAGCCTTTCGCCACCGACCGCGCGGCGATGAAGTGAGGCCAGGGGGGCAACGGTCTTCCACCCCTGGGAGAGCGGAATCCGCTCGATCCCGTTGCCGCGAAGGTGTCGGAGGAGCTTTCACCGCAGGATAGGCTGATCTTGTGGTTTCCTCCACGGAGGAACCACACGAGGCCGGAGAGCGTCCGGCGAAGACGTCCCCGGCCCTCGTGCGGGCGGCAGGGCCCGGCGGCTGGGTGCGCCGGCACGCTGTCGCGATCCGGCCCGCGACTCCGCTCCAACCGCGTGGGGCTTGCGGGCCAGGGTCAGATACGACGCGGGAGGGACGGGGTTCCGCAGGGATTATCGGTCCAGCCAGGCGTTCAGGTCGTCGGCCAGGGCCCGCGCGGTGGGGTGGCGGTGCCCCGGGTCGGCCGAGAGCGCCTTGAGGCAGATGCGTTCGAGGACGGGATCCACCGGGGGTCTCCCCGCCTCCGCGACCACGCGGGAGGGTGGCGGCGGCGGCTCCGTTACCAGGCGCACGAGCGTCATGATCGTGGCCTTCTCGCCGAACGGTGTCCGACCCGTGATGATCTCGTAGAGCATCACGCCCAGCGAGTAGATGTCCGTCCTCGCATCGACCGACTTCTTCGACTGGGCCTGCTCCGGGCTCATGTAGGCCGGGGTCCCCGCCAGCATGCCTGACACCGTCACTGATTCGCTTCCGGTCGACTTGAGCAGTTTGGCGAGGCCGAAGTCCGCGATGTGCGGCCGGTGGTCCCGGTCCACGAGGATGTTCCGCGGCTTGAGGTCACGGTGGATGATCCCGTGCTCGTGAGTGTGGTGGACGGCATGCGCCGCGTCGCGCAGAAGGGAGAGCCGCTGGTGGAGGGACACGCCCTCCAGCGTGAGCCAGTCCGCCATGTCCATCCCCTCGACGTACTCCATGGCGATGTAGCACTGGTCTTCGATGACGCCGGAATCCCGGAGCTTGACCAGGTTCGGGTGACTGGGGAGCTGGGAGCAGGTCTTCGTCTCCCTGAGGAAGAAGGCGTGGTCGCGCGCGAGTTCCTCGGGCGTGGCCCCGGGCCTCCGGGCGAACCGCTTCAGCGCGACCTTGTCGCCGGCGGTCGAGTCGATCGCCTCGTAGACCCAGCCGGTGCTCCCCTCTCCGAGCTTCCGCACGAGCAGGTACTTGCCGAAGATGGAGGGCCCGTGTGCGTCGGGCGCGCGGGCGGGCTTCGCTTCGTCCTCAACGCGGGGGAGCAGGCCGGCGGCCTCCTGCATCCGGAGGAGGTCCTGGACCTGCCCCGACGTCAGGTGACCCCGCACCATGAGGACCTCCCCGATCAGGCGGTGGTGGCGTCCCTCCATGAAGTCCTGCGCCTGGTCGGAGATCGCCTCCATGATCTGGGCCGCGTTGATCCAGCCCGCCTTGAGGGCGAGCGTGCCCAGGAGAGGCTTGCGGATTCCTGAAGTGGGGCGAGCGTCGTCGACCATGGCCACAGATCTTATACCCGGGAGCTTCCATTCGTCGCGGCCGAATCGTCGGGAGAGCCGCGCGTCCCGTCCATGCCCGGTGGGGCCAACTTGAATCGTGGGCACCGACATCAGCCCCTACCTCAACCGTGCACGGACGGCCGCGACCTTGGGCGACGCGTCCTTCGGCAAGGCATGGGGCGACCTGAACCACTCCCGGACCCGGGCGTCCAGGGCCGCCTCCTCCACTTTCTTCCCATCCAGGAAGAGGGAGAGGCAGCGATAGAGGCCCGCGTAGAGCGCGAGGTCATCCTGGTCGTCCGCGCTGAGGCGCAGGCGACGGTCGGAGGCCCAGAGCCGCTCGAGGCGGTCGGCCAGCGCGCGGATCTCCCCGGAGGCCGAGGCGCCCTTGCGCGCCGCGTCGAGCACCTCGTCGTCGATGGGCAGCCGCTGCTCCAGCCTCGCGAGGTCCTCCCGCAGGTCGGGATGTCCCTTCGCGGTGGCGAGGGACTGGAACGCGCGCGTGTGGGCGGAAAGGCGCTCAAGGAGCGGCGCGCGCCCCGCGCGGGCGACCCGGGCCAGTTCCTCGACGACTTTCTCGATCTCCCGGATCCGGCGCTCCTGGGCGATCCGGAGGACCGCGTGAAAGGCCGGATCGAATTTCGCGGTGCCGAGCGCGAGGGCGTCCAGCTCCGCCGGGTCCTTCTTCGCGGTCCACGCCCCCAGCCGGCGCGTCCACCTCAGCTCGTCGACCTCGAACTCCGCCGGAACGCGGGCGCAGTCCCTCAGGCAGGGCTCGACGTGGCGGTCCCGGAAGTCCGCTTCCTCCAGACGCGGGAGCGCCGCGGCGAAGGCGGTCGTGCGTTCCTTCTGATGACGGAGGGCGGCCGCGCGGACCTGGGAGACGAGGCCCTCGTATTCCTTGCCCAGGCGCTCGCGCTCGGGACGCAGCGCCTCGATCGCGCCGGCAAAGTCCTGCCTCGCGAGGAAGCCGGCCAGGTCCGGTCCGGCGGGGCGCTGCAGCGGGGGCGGCCTGGCCTCCATCGCCTTTTTCGCCTCCGCGAGCAGCGCGGCGGAGGAGGGG
>JAHFOZ010000546.1 GCA_023261405.1 Planctomycetota bacterium | reverse complement strand
CGCTTGGTGACGAGCGCGTCGTACACATCCACGACGCTGATGATGCGCACGAGGAGCGGGATCCGGTCCCCCTTCAGGCCATCCGGGTATCCCGAGCCATCCAGCTTCTCGTGGTGGTGGCGGATGAGCGGGATCACGTCCTTCAGGCTCTTCATCCGGGAGCAGAGCTCGGCCCCCACGACCGGATGGCACTTGACGACGTCGAACTCCTCCGGGGTCAGCCGACCCGGCTTGTTGAGGATCCCGTCGGGGACCGCGATCTTGCCGAGGTCGTGGAAGATGCCCCCCAGCCTGAGGATCCGGAGATCCCCTTCGCTGAGGCCCAGGGCCTGGCCCACCCGCACCCCGTAGGCCCCCAGCCGCCGGGAGTGGCCCGCCGTGTAGGCATCGCGGTTCTCGACGACCTCCGCGATCGCCTCCAGCACCTCGGAGGCGCTCTCGAGTTCATCGGTGAACTGCTTCAAGGCCGCCAGCGTCCGGACCCGGGCCTTGAGCTCCACGATGTTGAACGGCTTGGTGAGGAACTCGTCCGCGCCCTGCTCGATCGCGCGGAGCCGGTCGGGGAACTGGTCGAGCGCCGTCAGCATGACCACGGGGATCAGCTTCGTACGCAGGTCCCCCTTCAGCTTCGCGCAGACCCCGTACCCGTCCAGCTTCGGCATCTGCACGTCGAGGAGGATCACGTCCGGCGATTCCCGGACGGCGCTCTCCAGCGCCGCTTCCCCGTCGGCCGCCTCGAAGACCGCGTGTCCCATGCCCTCGAGGATCTCCCGGAGCATGCGCCGGTTGGCCGCCTCGTCGTCCGCGACCAGGATGCAAGTCTGCCTCATCTGAAATCCCCTCCATTGCCGTGGCGCACGACCAGCGGCACGCTCGTGAACGGGCGCCGCTCCTCCCCCGGACAGGCCGGGATCGGCACCCGGTGCTCCTCCTTCGGAAGAAGTTCGCGGCTCGCCCGGCCGATGGTCCGGCCGCTGTAGTACACCGGCGTCGTCCCCGTATTCCGGATCCAGAGGAACTCCCCGTGATGGCTGGGCTCCCCGTTCGCGTTGACCACGAGGGCGATCACCCCCGCGGCGACCCAGAGCTTGTCCGTCCCCCCGCTCCAGGCGGTGGTTTCAAGCGTGGGCCACCCGTCGGGCACGCGGAGGCTCTCCCGGACCTGGGTGGAATCGGGAGACCCGCCCCCGCCCTGGAAGGCGACGGACTCGAAACTCGCCGGTACCGGGTTGAGGGCATCCGGGCGCCTCCGGGCCCTCGCGGGATCGCAGGGTTCGACGGTCCGCCACGCGTTGTGCAGTTGGTACCGGAGCTCGCCGCCGACGTCCCTGCCGGACCGGTCGCTGACCGGGCCCGCATCGACGAGTTTCTCCAGGGCCAGGCGGACATAGAGGCGGAGCGAGAGGGACACCCGATCGGCCTGCGACTGGGCCAGGTATTCCAGGGCGCACTCGCCGTCCCCAAGGAATGCCCCCCGGTGCAGGAACCCGAGGGCCTCCACCTTGTCGCGGTACCAGAGCCTCCGGGACAGTTCTTCACACGCCCGGGCCTGGCTCCACTCGCCGTCCGGCGCCCCCGCTTCGCTGCGGCCTTCGGCGCGCTGCACCAGCCAGAGGGGGACCTGCACGCCGCTGATCTGCCGGGGTGCGGGACCGGAGGAACATCCGGCGAAGGCAAGGCCGGCCAGGAGGAGCAGAACCGGCGCCCAACCCTTTCGGCAACTCAGCACTTCGACTCGCAAGTTCGTGACCCGCTGCCCCTGGGGTGCGCACCTGGTCCCGAACTTGTGTGGCTCAGTACTCAGGCTGCGGCCTTCGATCCTCATGCGGGGCTGCAATGCAATCGGATTGCCACGGCGGCCCCCTGCGTTTTCACGCGGTTCTCGCGGCTCCCCGACAAGGCCGGGGGATGGACCGACACGGATGTGGTCTCGCCGGGCCGGAGGACGACCCTGGAGCTCCGTCCCACAGAATTGTCCCCTCCCTTACCGACATTCCTGTGGGATGAAGGGGGTTCGGGGGCCCTCTCGGCCCTCCACGGTTGGCATGTGCTTTGCGCTTCGGAGGCCGCATTACGGAGGTGGCCCCTTGAACCGCAAGAACGATGATCCCTGCGTGGGCGGCCCTGCCGCGGCCCTTGGGCCCGAGACCCGCCAGGCCAGGCTCCGACTCCTGCTGGTCTCCGCCAGCCCCACCGATGCCCGCCTCCTGATGGACGTCCTCGAGGAGCAGGGCCTCGAGACCTTCGAGATGGAGTGCGTGGACCAGACCCCCGCCGCGCTGGAACGGCTTTCCCAAGGGGGGATCGACGCCCTCCTGCTCTCCCTGGCGCCTTCCGACCCGGCAGGCATGGAGCCCCTGGTCCGGATCACCGATCGCTTCCCCGAGCTGCCGGTGCTCGTCCTGGCGGCGACCCTCGATCAACGGCTCGCGGACCAGGTGCTCCGGCTTGGCGCGCAGGACTGCATCCTCGCGGGCGAATTCGACGGGCGCAGCATGTCAAGGGCCATCCGGTACGCCATCGAGCGCCGGCGCGGGGAGAGCGCCCTGCGCCTCAGCCAGGAACGCTACGAGCTCATGGCCCTGGCCACCAATGACGCGGTGTGGGACTGGCACATCCAGGCCAACCGGCTGTGGTGGAACGTCGGGGTCCGCTGCTTCCTGGGGGATGCCCCGGATCACCGCGTCGTCGATCCCGCGTCGTGGACTGACCGCATCCATCCCGAGGACCGCGAGCGAGTGATCTGCAGCCTGAAGTCCATGGTCGACAATAAGGGGCCGTACTGGATCGAGGAGCACCGCTTCCGCTGCATGGACGGGTCCTATGCCTGGGTCTACAACCGCGGCTACGCCATCCGCAACTCCGGGGGCCGGCCCGTGCGGATGATCGGGGCCATGTCGGACATCACCGACCGGAAGCGGGCCGAGGAGACGCTGCGGGAGACCCACGATACCCTGCGGACCCTCGTCCAGGCCTCGCCCCTCGGCATCGCGGTGACTGATTCCGCCGGCAGGGTGAAAATCTGGAACCCGGCCGCGGAGCAGATCTTTGGCCTGCAGGTGGATCAGGTGCTGGGGCTGCCCCTGGGAGAGATCGCCCCCCTGGCCAGAGCCACGGGGGTCCCCTCCCTGATCCATCAGTTGCTGGGGGGCCAACCTCTCCTGGGGGGCGAGGTCCGCACCTCCCGGCCGGACGGGACGCCCCTCGACCTCTCGCTCTCCTCGGCCCCGCTGCGGGACGCCCGCGGGAACGCCTCGGGCACCATGACGGTAGTGGCGGACATCACCGGAAGGAAGCTTGCGGACGAACAGAAGACGCAGCTCGAGGAG
>JAHFOZ010000545.1:831-3332 GCA_023261405.1 Planctomycetota bacterium | reverse complement strand
AAAGGGGGTGGGCCGTCGCCGCGGTAGGGGCGACCTGGTTTCTCACGGAGGAGTCCATGGTTGGGCTGGTGGCCCTCTCCGGCATTGTCCGGATCTTCATGAAGGATGCATCGAACAAGCCCGACATCCCGGTCTTCCTCGAGTACATCCTGCTGGCGGCCGCGCTGGCGGCCCTGTCGATGATCCCCGTCAAGGTTCCGGGCATCACGTAGCACCCCGACTCCCATGTTCGTGACCCGGCCGGGCTCGGAGCCAGATCCGGCCACGAACCCATGGGGCTCGGCACGAAGGCCGCGCAGCCCGCAGAGACAGACGCTATACTTTCGGTCGTGGAAGGAAACCCCCGGGCACCGGCTCCCCTGCCCGGGCAGCGCCGGATCGTGGATCACCTCAAGCGCTCCGAGAAGTCGTTGTGGGAGTGGCTCTCCTCGGTCCGGTGCCGCGAGGAGTACGCGAAGAACGTCCGGCTGGAACTGCTCAAGTCCACGGTCCGCCTCGAGCGCGAGGGGAACGCCGATCTCTACGCGCTCGCGGACCGGGCCGCCGCGGGGCTCTCCCTGGCCGTGCCGCTCACGATCTATCAATCGCAGGCCGGCGAAGGGCTGAACGCCTCGCTCGTCTATGTGCCCGCCGAAATCCACGTGGTCTTCACCGGACCCGTGCGGACGCTCCTGAGCCCCGACGAGGTCCTCGCAATCCTTGGCCACGAACTCTCCCACTACGACTTCTTCAGCCTCGGCAACGGCGAGTTCCTCACGGCCGACCAGGTGCTCGTGACGATGGCCAACCACGAGCGCGCCCATCCGAGCCACTTCGAGACCGCCCGGCTCTTCCGCCTCTACTCGGAACTCCAGGCCGACCGCGGCTCCCTCCTCGTCGCCGGCCGAATCGAGGATGCCGTCTCGGGCCTGGTGAAGATCCAGACCGGGCTCGCCCAGGCGGACGCCGCGGCCTACCTCCGGCAGGCGGAGGAGATCTTCGCCGGCGGCGAGGCGCGTACCGAGGGGGTCACCCACCCGGAGCTCTTCATCCGCGCCCGCGCGCTCAAGCTTTGGTCGGAGCGCGGGGCGGACGCGGAGGCGGAGATCGCCCGCATGATCGAGGGCCCCGTCTCGATCGATCGGCTCGATCTCAGCGGCCAGGATAGGCTGTCCACCCTGACGCGGCGCCTGCTGGTCGTCCTTCTCACGCCGGCGTGGTTCCGTTCCGCCCCCGCGCTGGCGCATGCGCGCCTCTTCTTCGAGGACTTCGCGCCCGGGTCCCCCGAAGAGGAGGACTCGCTCGCGTTCGATGAGCTCCGGGCCTGCGGCGCGGGAATCTGTGACTACCTCTGCTATGTGCTCCTCGATTTCGCGGCGGTGGACCCCGACCTGGAGGATGCGCCGCTGGCGGCCGCCCATGCGGCGAGCGAGCGCCTTGGGATCGACGAGCGCTTCGAGGAACTGGTGCTTCAGGAGCTCTCCCTGACGAAGAGGAAGCTGGCCGCGTTGAGGAAAGACCGGGAGAAGATCCTCGCCGCGGCGGGCAAGTCTGCGCCATCCGGGGGAAGCGGTCGATGAACCCGTCCGCCGGGGAACCCTTCGAGACTTTCCTGCGCCGGCGTCTGGCGGTGGGAGCCTTCCCGACCGTGGACGTCCTGGCCTGCGTGCTCCCGCTCATCAAGCAGACCGTGGATGCCCATGCGTCGGGCCGCGTGGCGCCGCTCGAGGGGTTCGCCCACCTCTTCGTGAGCGACGGCTCAGCGTGGTTCCGGCAGGACCGGCTGTCGGACGGCCGGTCCAACCCCGTGGCGATCCAGCGCCTCGACCGTCCAGCGAGCCGGGCCCTGGACATTCGTGCCGAGGAAACCCGGGTGACCGACGTGGACCGCGGCACGCCGTCGAGGGAGACGCTGCTCGTGGGGAAACCGGGGGAGGCACCTTCCCAACCCGTCTACGTGACAGGCTACGCGTCCTGGGAGCACGCCTCGGGTCACCACGACGCACTCACGGACACCTTTTCGCTCGGGATGATCCTGGCCAGTGTCGCCTGCGGCCTGGATTTCTCCAAGGACGACGACCTAAAGCGGTTCGTGGCGTGCCGGGAGAACCTCTTCGCGCTCCACCCGCAGATCAACCCGGTGGTCGCCAAGGCGGTCGTCCGGATGACCGAGCTCAGCCGCCATCGCCGCGCGCAGGACCTCCCCGCCATCCTCCGGCGCCTGGAGACCTATCGCGAGCAGGACGGGGAGGACCGCGACCTGGACACCCGGCGTTTCCGGGGATTCCAGAAGCTGGACGTGCGGGGGAAGCGCCGCGCCGTCCTCACCCGCCTCCGCGACCGCATCTTCGAGATTTCCCGGCGCAACCGTTTGCTCTACCACCGTCCGAGCCTGCAGAGCCTGAACCTGACCTTCGCGTCGGTGCCCGCATCGTTCGACGCGGCTTCCATCCGCCCCGAGCAGCTCTTCACATGGAAGGGCGAGGTCGAGGCGCTCCTCTCGGAGGGCAAGCCCGTGCCTC
>JAHFOZ010000545.1:0-821 GCA_023261405.1 Planctomycetota bacterium | reverse complement strand
CTTCGAGGACGTCCCCTACATCCCCGACGTCCTCGACAAGCTGATCAGGGAGGCCCGCCGCGACCAGGCGGAGTACGGGTTCGCCCAGCTCCGGCTTGTGATCGCATTCCTCCGCTGGCACAACCTGAAGGAGAACCCGGAGGAGCGGATCGACTCCCCCCTGCTGCTGCTCCCGATCCGCCTCGTGAAGAAGAAGGGCGTCCGGGATGCGTACGTGATGGAGCCCTCCTCGACGATCGCCGAGGTCAATCCCGTGCTCCGCCACTTTCTAAAGCAGCTGTATGGGATCGATCTCCCCGTGGCCTTGGATCTGGCGGAAGCGAAGGTCGGGACGCTCCACGAGTACCTCGCCGCGAAGATCCAGGCGAGCGAGCCCGGCGTCACCGTGAACCGGATCGACCGCCCGCAGGTCGAGATGATCACCGACCGTGCGAAAAAGCGGATGGACCAGTACCAGCGCCGGCTCCGACTCGGGGGTGCCGCCGTCCGCTCGTTCGGCGACCTCGATTACAGCTACGACCGGCTCAACTTCCAGCCGCTGGGGCTGCGGCTCTTCGAGGCGAAGGTGCGTCCCGCTCCTGCCGCGCTGCGGGATTTCCTGGAGGCCCCGAAGCCCACGTGGAGCCACGTGGCTGAGTCGGAGCCCGCGCCCCCGAGTTCCGAGAAGGAGCGGCGCCTCGCCGCCTTCAGGGACGGCGGCGCGGTGAACCCGTACTCGTGGGACTTCGACCTGTGCAGCCTCACTCTCGGCAACTTCCGCTACCGGAAGATGTCCCTCGTGCGGGACTTCGAGACGCTCCTGCAGGAGGACCTGCCGAACC
>JAHFOZ010000544.1 GCA_023261405.1 Planctomycetota bacterium | reverse complement strand
CGACCGAAGGCAGGACGAGGAGGCCGTGCGGAAGGTCCTCAAGTCGTCCCCGGCGGGCCTCCCCCTCGAGGACTTGTTCAAGCGGAGCCTAATGAATGTCTAGGATCGCAATCACCCTCGTGGCCGCGGCGGCGACGGTCTTCCTGGGGGGCTGTCACGACTATGCCCAGGATCGCGAAATCCTCCAGCTCATGGACGTCGCGAGGATGAACTACGACGCGAAGAAGTTCGAGTTCGCCGCGCAGCTCTACATCAGCGTGCTGGAGCGCGACGGCTCCCACTTCGAGGCGCGGCGAGGCCTGGCGAACGCGTGGCGCGAGTACGGAAACGACGTCTTCCGCTCGGCGGACCAGCTGCTGGAGACCCGCCGGCCCGACGACGCCCGGAAGAAGGCGGAGGAGGCCAACAAGTTCCACTCCGACTCCGAGCGTCTCCTGCGGGGAATGCTGAAGGATTTTCCGGATGAACTGGGGCCGCGCTACGACATCGGGCTCCTCTGGTGGCAGCGCGCCTCGAGCCCCATAGAGTTCCCCTACGCCCGCAACGACAAGGACCGCCGCCAGCGCGACCGCGACACGGCGATCGGAGAGTTCATTCTCGTGGTGGAGAAGGTGCCCGATGCCTACGACGCCCACCGGTATCTGGCGTTGGCGCTCTTCGCCGCCGCGAGACCCGAGGAGGCGCGCGAGCATCTCAACGTCTACCACATCGCCCGGCAGAAGCTGTACAACCACATCCTGACCTGGTCCACGGCGAGCGAGGAATCCAAGGAGCGGAAGAAAAAGGGCCTGGAGCACGTGGAGAGGGAGATCGAGGAGGTCCGCAGCGTGCTCATGGTCTACCATGACGAGACCCAGAAGGCGCACGACCAGCTCCTCTCGAAGGGGAAGGAGAACCTCAACGAGGATGAGCGCCGGCAGCTCGCGATCCACACGCGGGAACTCCTGGCGCTCGAGAACATGATGCGGGACTTCGTCGTCATCAACCTGGGGCCCGAGGAACTGGCCCTCCGGCAGCGCTGCCGCGAGTACCTCAATTCCGTCAACAAGGGCATGGCGTCCGACGTCGCGTCCTTCGTCGCCATGAAGGATGGCGACGAGGCCAGGGTCGAGCGCGCCATCCGCGAGAGGCTCGACGCCGGGACCCAGTACAAGAAGGTCAACTTCCGCTCGATCATCGTCTCAGGCGAGTCCGGGTCCGTGGCCTTCGAGTGCGACCTGGTGACGAAGAAGGGCACGCGGCCCCGGGCGGACGTCACGCTCCGCTGGAGGATGACCAGCGGCCAGTGGATGGTGGTCGATACGCCGTAGGGGGTCGACCGCCCGGGGCGCGCCGGCGGCGGTCCATCCCGGGAGTCAAGGCGGGCCCACCCCTGGGATTTCGACGTCCCGGGGTCCAACCCGGCGAATCAATGCGGACTCACCACGATTCCAGCCTGGACGGCGCGCGGGGAAGCGGCGGAGAGCCTCCGGGAGAGGGCGGCGCGGATCTCGTTCATGGAGAGGCCGCGGCCGGGGCAGAGGGTTTCGGAATCCGCTTCGCGGTGGGACCGGATCGCCTCAGGCGGGATCGAGCACTCGCGGCAGAGGCGCTCCAGGAGCGCCAGGAGCGCGCCCACCTGCTTCCGCGTGGGAGGACCCTCCTGCAGGTCGCCCACCAGGCAGACGGCGACCGACTCCCGGTTGATCTCCGTGTTCTTGGTGTGCGGCCCCGGGACCTGGTCCCTCCACCGGTACCCGGTCTCGACCTCGCCGTCCGGCGTGCCGGACCCGTTCCCGATGATGAAGTGGTAGGCCAGCCCGCCCAGCCGGGGGCGGTGGTTGCGTTCGAACGCGGCGGCGCTCCCGCCATGGGTGGCGCTATGGTGGAGGACGATGCTCTTGAAGGCGGGATTGCGGGGCTCGGGTCGCGGCTCCAGGGCCGCGGCAGGGGCGTCGTCGGCGGTGAAGAGGTAGACGGTGTAGAGGCTTAGTCCGGCGGCGACGGACAGAAGGAGAATGTCGAGCGGCTTCATGAGGACTCTCCCGGCATTGGGATATATCGGCCCGGGAGGCGCGCGACTTTAGGCCAGCAGCGCGGCGATGTGCCTCCCGGCGCGCCCGGCGGCGGCGACGAGGGCGGCGGCGCTCCGGCCGCCCGTCTCGAACGCGCGGCGCGGGAGGAGGCAGCGGCCGCAGACGAGGAACACCGGGGCGGGGGAGAGGCGGATCACGGTGCCCACCGCCTTGCCGCCGAGGGAAGTGCGGTCCACGCAGCCCTCGCCGGTGACCACCGCGTCGCAGGGGCGGGGAAAGCCCGCGGCCTTGAGGATGTACGCCGCGCCGGGCACCAGCTTCGCGCCGAAGGCCGCGAACCCGCCCGCCATGCCGCCCGCCGCCCCCGCGCCCTTCATCCACCGGACGTCCACGCCCGTGCGCGCGCGGAGGAATTCGGCCCAGCCGCGGAGGCGCCGCTGCAGCTTCCTCACGATCGCGGGCGTGGCGCCCTTCTGGGGCCCGAAGACCGGGGCCGCGCCGCGCGGGCCCAGGAGGGGGTTCTCCACGTCGCAGAGCACGGTGACGTGGCGGACGATCCCGGGGGTGAGCACGGCGAGCGCGCCCGCGCCGCCGTCCACCGTGGCGCTCCCGCCCACGCCCAGGAGTATCCTCCGGGCGCCTGCGTTCCAGGCGTGGAGGATCTGCTCGCCCGTGCCCCGGGAGGTCGTGCGGAGCGGGTTGCGTTCCGGGAGGGGCACATGCCTCAGTCCGCTGGCCCGGGCCATCTCGATCACCGCCGTGCGGCCGGCCCGGAGATAGCTCGCGCGGATCGGCTTTCCGAGGGGGCCCGTGACGCGCGTGGAGACGAGCCGGCCACCGAGCGAGGCCCTGAGGGCCTCGAGGGTGCCGTCGCCCCCGTCGGCGACGGGGACGAGCTCGATCCGGGCGTCGATCGTGAGGCGGAGCCCCCGGGCGATCAGGCGGGCGGCCTCGCGCGGCGAGAACGTCTCCTTGAAGGCGTTGGGCGCGACGACGATCAGGGGACGGGTCATCGTGGGAAGAGATTATAGGCCGCGTGCCGAGGATGCTTCAAGCGAAGAGGCCGCGCCGCTATACTCCCAGCTTGTGACCCTCCTCGTCACCGATCCCCTCTATCTGGAGCACCGGACGACCGGACACGTCGAGTGCCCGGAACGGGTGGTGGCGATCCTGGAGCACCTGCGGAAGTGCGGGGTGCTCGCGAAGCTCTCGCCGCTGGCCGCGCGGGATGCCACGATCGACGAGATCGCCCTCGTGCATGACCGGCACTACATCGAGGGGGTGCGGGACGCGGCCGAGCGGGGCGGCGGGTGGTTCGACGC
>JAHFOZ010000543.1 GCA_023261405.1 Planctomycetota bacterium | reverse complement strand
CAGTAAGATGCCCTGAACAGGGCCCCGGGCTCCTCACGCCCATTCCACGTGCGTTTTCAATTTCCGCCCTCGCCTGCGGGCTCGGGCAGGCCTTGAACGGCCCGGTCCTTCACGAACTCCATCTGTCACCCGCTTCTTCTTTTCCTCACCCCCCCCCTTCGCCCCTCTTTGTATCATCTATCCGCCGGTGAACCTGGAGCCCGAGACGACGATCGAGTTCACCGGAAAGTAGACCGGCCTACGGCCGAACGCGGCGGCCGGAACGCTCGGAGCGGAGGGCGGCGGAGAGGATCTCCTGGGCGGCCAGGCCGGTCTCGGCGGAGCAGAGCTTGAGGAAGGGGCGGCCGGTCCGAAGGCTGTGGACGAAGTGCTCCGGGCCGTTGCGGCGGCCGGCGGGAAGGCGCGGCAGGCGGATCTCCCTCCGGTTCAGGCGCTCGCCGCCCCAGTGGGAGAAATCCTCCGGCCGCGTGTGCGTGCGGACGAGCTTCCCGCGGACCGTCTCGAGCGTGCCCTCCGTGCCCAGGAGGAGCATCTCGTGGAAATCCGGGTTCTGCGTCCAGGACGCCTGCGCCAGCGCCGTGCGCCGCGGCCAGAGCCCCACGACGAGCGCGTTGTCGTCCACCCTGAGACCCGGCTTGGCGAGCCTCCGCGCGACCCCCAGCACCTCTTTGGGCCGCCCCCAGAGCGCCGCCATCACCGCCGCCCCGTAGCCGCAGTAATCCACGAGCGCCCCCGCGCCGTTCTCCCGAGGATCGTAGAGCCACTTCCAGAAGTACGGCGTGCAGCCCGCCTCTCGCGGCCCCTGGTGCGCCATGTGGATGCGCGCGTGGAAGACGTGGCCGATGTCCCCCGCCTGCACGAGTTCCAGCGCCCGCGTCACCGCCGGATCCCAAGCCGTCGGCCAGTTGACCATGAGCCGCGTGCCATGACGGCGCGAGGCCCGGAACATCCTCCGCGCCCCCTCCGCGGTCGCCGCCATGGGCTTCTCGACCATCGCGTGCAGCCCGCGCGCCGCGGCCGCCTCGACGAGGGGCACGCTCCCGGCGTTCGACGCGCAGACGAGGACCGCGTCGGCCTCGACCTCCCGGAACATCCCGCGGGGTTGTTCGAAGAGCGCCGCGACGCCGAATTCATCGCGCAGCTTGTCCCGGAGGGGACGGTTCGGGTCCGCGCCGCCGACGATGCGGACGCCCGGGATCGCGGCGAACTGCGGCAGGAACCGCCACACGTGATCGTGGACCAGCCCCGCGACGAGGAGCCTGAAGGGTTTCATGGACGGCCATTGTACGCCGCCGTCAGGGACGCGTCATCGAACTCCTGCTCCCCGACGCCGGTTCGAGAGTTTCCCTCGCACGGAGGAACTTGACCGGCAACCCCTCACGCCCCACGCGGAGGGCGATGATTCCTCCGACGATCGCGCAGGTCGTATCGCGGTCGCCGAGCCCCGAAACCGTGACCCAGAGGGCCTCCTCGAAATCGCCCAGATGTCGGGCCGCGCACCACAGCGCGAAGGGCACCGTGTCCGAAGAGATGACCCGGCTGCCATTCCCCAGTGCGGCCACCGCGGTCCCCGGATCGCAGCCTGTGCCGAGGGTGACGGCCCTCTCGAGCCCAGCGAGGGTCTCCCCCGCGGGGGTGCGCTTACGGACTTCTTCCATCATCGCGCGCGCCGCCAGTTCCGGCGGACTCCCCCGCATCCGCCAGGCCATCGCCGCCGCCACCGCCACAGCAACCGCTCCAGCTTGTCCCTCCGGATGCGCGTGCGTCGGCTGGGCGGAGAGGATCGCCTGGCGGACGACCTCCTCCAGGTCGTCGGCGAAGTAGCCGCCCAGCGGGGCCACCCGCATGGCAGCCCCGTTTCCCATGGAACCGCTGCCTTCAAAGACCGATCCCGCGGCCTGTCTCCAGGGGACCCCCAGACCGATATCCCGGAGGATTTGGTGCGCCGTGGCGCCGTAGCCCCGCGCCGGCTCGGCTGCATATCGCTCCGCGAAGCATCGGGCCAGGGCGTCTTGATCGATCCCACGGCGGCGACGCAGCACTTCGACCACCGAAAGTGCCATGGCGGTGTCGTCGGTCCAGTTCCAAGGAGCGGCCGGCACGGCATGATTCCGGATGAGCGATTCCAGGTTGGGCTGGATGCTGAAGAAACGCTGGCCGAAGGCGTCCCCTATGGACAGGCCCTCAAGAGAGATTTCCGCGCGAGTCAGAGAAGCGGAATCGTCCATCGCGCATCATCTTACGATGGGATCGAGGATACCGGAAGGCCCGACGCACCAGGACCGGGGATGCAGATTCGCCCCCGGGTGCCCCTCCCCACGCGTGCGCCTGATTCCACCGCGCCAGGAACCAGTTGTCCGCGGCCCAGTTGGCGCGCGCCGAATCCACCCCCGGCGACCGGGACGTATCAGTTCTGGTGGGAAACCCCTTGACCGCCATGGCCTCGGAGCGGATCATCCGGTCGCCGGTCCTCGAGCCCGGAGAAAGCCCCCGATGAGATCCGCAGCGCTCCTCCTCGCCGCGCTCCCGCTCCTGGGCGCCCAGGAACCGCTAGCCCCCGTGGACAAAGAGGGCCTGGAATTCTTCGAGGCGAAGATCCGCCCCGTCCTCGTCGACAAGTGCTACACCTGCCACAGCGCCAAGGCCGAGAAGCTGAAGGGCGGCCTCCTCCTCGACACCCGCGAGGGCCTCCTCAAGGGCGGCGACCAGGGGCCCGCCCTCGTGCCCGGCCATCCGGAGAAGAGCCTCCTCGTCAAGGGCATCCGCTGGGAGGACGAGGATTTCAAGATGCCCCCCAAGAACCGGCTCCCCAAGCCGGTGGTGGCCGACATCGAGGCGTGGATCAAGCGCGGCGCCCCTGATCCGCGCAGCGGCGCGGCGAAGACCGTCAAGCCCGCCGGGATCGATCTCGCCAAGGGCCGGCAGCACTGGTCGCTCCGGCCGCTCCGGACCGTGACGCCGCCCCAGACCAGGAACAGCGCCTGGACCGCGACGCCCGTCGACCGCTTCATCCTCCAGAGGCTCGAAGAGAAAGGCATCGCCCCCAACCCGCCCGCCGATCGGCGCCGACTGATTCGACGCGCCTCGTTCGACCTCAGCGGCCTGCCCCCGACTCCGGAAGAAGTCGACGCCTTCGTCGGCGATCCCGACCCCGACGCCTACGGCAAGCTCGTGGACCGCCTTCTTGCCAGCCCCCACTACGGCGAACGCTGGGCCCGCTTCTGGCTGGACAACGCCCGCTTCGCGGAAAGCCACGGCTTCGAGCAGGATTACGACCGCGAGGGCGCCTGGCCCTACCGCGACTTCGTGATCCGCGCGCTCAACGACGACATGCCTT
>JAHFOZ010000542.1 GCA_023261405.1 Planctomycetota bacterium | reverse complement strand
GAGGGCCACCTTCCGGAGCGCCTCGATCTTCTGCGGCAGCACCAGGTTCCGGCCCTGCCCCCACTTCCCGAAGTCCAGGCCCTTCACGTACTCCATCGCGATGAAGCGCTTGCCCTCGGCCACGCCGGCCTCGAAGACTCCCACCAGGTTCGGATGCGGAGGAATCTTCGCGACCAGTTCCGACTCCCGCAGGAACCGCTGCTCGTCCACCGCCTCCGTGGCAGGGGCGGTTCCGGAAGCGGGGAGCAGCATCTTGAGGGCGACCGGCCGCCTGGACCGGTCGTCCACCGCCTCGTAGACCACCGCCATGCCACCGCGGCCCACCTCGCGGAGGAGCGTGTAGGGGCCCAGATGAGAGTGGGCCGGCAGGGGGCCCGCGGCGGCGGGGGCCAGGAACGCCTCCAAGGGCTGCTCGTGGACCTCGCGAAGCAGGGCGATGTACTGCGCCTCGGTGAGCGCCTTCTGCTGAACCAGGAGCAGGCCCAGAGGCTTCGCCGGCCGTCCCTCGCCCGCATCCCGGGCCTGTACCGCCATCGCCTCCTTGAGCTGGGAGGACGAGATCAGTCCCTGCTCGAGGGCCGCCTTGCCCAGGAGCGTCTCCTCCTGGTCCCGGGACTCCTGGCTTGACTCGCTCACACGCCCTCCCGCCCCTTCGCCCTCATTTTAGCGCACGGGCCGCGCGGGTGTGCTACGTTAGTGTCGAAATGAGCCTCCTCCTGGCCGGCGCCCTGCTCGCCCAGATCCAGGTGCGCCAGGAGCCCAAGGACTGGAAGGTCCTGCAGTCCCCCGACTTCGACCTCCACTATCCCTCGGACGAACTCGAGGCCAAGGCCCGCGAGTTCGCCGGCCGCTTCGAGGACTCCCACGCCGACCTCTCTAAGAAGACCGGGATCGAGACCCCCCGGATCACCGTCTTCCTCTACCGCTCCTTCCACGACCTCATGCAGTCGAGCTTCCTCGGCTCGTCGCGTCCGCTGTCCGACCGCATCCGCGGGCCTGTCCTGCGGGAGCGACCGGCCGAAGCGCGGGAGGACTGCACCCACTGCCGCCTGAACCCGCGCTCGCGCGCCCTCGCGCTGGCCGAGCCGCTCCGCAACCGCATCTTCATCCACTGCCAGGCGAGCGACCGCTGGAACCAGTGGTTCATCTAGCACGAGCTTGCCCACCAGTTCCAGTTCGCGCGCGCCTTCTCGTTCCGCGTGCCCAGCTGGCTCATCGCCCTCAAGGACCCCCTCATCCCCCAGTGGTGGTGGGAGGGCGGCGCCGACTACATGGCCGGCATCTTCGACAGCCGCAAGGATGAGTACATGCGCGACCTCGCGAGCGAGGAGCTTTACACCCTGAAGGAGCTCCATACGCCCGACATCCTGAACCCCTACGACTATATCGCGATCTACAACCAAGGCTCCTACTTCTGGCGCTACCTGGACGAGAAGTACGGCCCGGGCGCGGGCCGCGAGATCTTCCACCGCTACGCGCGTTCCGTCCCCCTGGCCTCCCAGGGACCGCTCCAGAGTTTCACGGGCCGCAAGCGCGGCGAGATCGAGGCCGACTTCGCCGCCCACCTCAAGCAGCAGTGGGCCCCGATGATGGCCGGCCGGGGCGCGCCCTCCGACCGGCTCACCGACACCCGCCAGTACTACCGGCGCCGCAGCTGGGGCGGCCGCTGGAGCCCGGACGGGAAGCATCTCGCGTGGATCGGCAATGCCGACGTCCATCCCGAGCTCTACGTGGACGGGAGCGGGCTCCTCGGCTGGGACCGCGGCATCGACGGGAGCCGCGTCGTCTCGCCGCCCTCCTGGTCGCCCGACGGGAAGCGGATCGCCGTCGTCGAGTGGCGCACGAACCGCGACCTCCTCCTGCTCGTCGACGTGGACGGCGGGAGCGTGGCGGTCGAGCTCGACTTCGACGAGGTCGCCGACCCGGCGTGGTCCCCCGACGGCGCGAAGGTCGCCTTCGCCGCGCTCAAGAACGGCACGAGCGACCTTTGGGCCTACACTCTGGCGGACGGACACCTGGAGCGGCTGACGGACGACGACGCGGCCGACTCCGCCCCCGCCTGGGCGCCGGACGGACGCCTCGCCTGGGTGAAGGAGACCGAGGGGCGGACGGTGCTCCACGTGACGGGCCGGGGCGCGGTGACAAAGTCCTGGGCGCTCCTGGAGAACCCCCAGTGGTCGCCCGACGGCAAGGAGATCGTCGTGGCGGCGGACGCGGGCGGCGTGTGGGACGCCTTTGCGGTCGACCCCGCCGGCGGGAAGGCGCGGCGGCTCACGAAGTTCGCGGGCGGCGTCTCCTTCCCCGCGTACCATCCCACGGACGGCACGCTCCTCGTCACGTACACTCAGGGCCGCGGGCAGGACCTCTTCCGCGTGAAGCCCGAGCCGCAGGACGAGCCGGGCTTCGACCAGGAGGACCGGAAGGGCTGGTACGACGCGTTCAAGAAGCCCGCCCCGCGCGGCGAGCCTGCCGAGAAGTCGCGCGACTGGGGGGTGAACTGGCTTCAGTTCCCGGTGCTCTCGAGTTCCTTCATCTCCCCGGGCGTGGAGCTCGTGGTGGGCGACAAGGACGCGGAGAACACGCTTTCGCTGGCCGCCAGCGGCTTCTCGGGCCGGGGCTGGGGTGCGGCCGCCACGGTGGCCAACACGCGCTACCGCCCCACCGTGGGCGCGACGGCGGGCGCGTGGCGCTCGGGCGACTTCATGGAGTTCCGCGGCATGCCGTTCGTGGAGGTCCCGCTCTGGAGCACGCTCGCCGTGGGGGCCGGCTGGGTGGCGCGCGACCGCGTGGAGCTCGCCGACGAAGACAACCTGCCCGACCAGGATTTCTTCGACAGCGGGCCCACCGCGTCGTTCCTCTTCAACAACCAGTCCAGCTACCAGAGCTGGGACCCGGCGTGGGGGATCGCGTTCGGCGGGACCGCAAGCCTCTACCGTGAGAGCCTCGGCGGCAACCGGGACCTCGAGGAATACTTCGGCTTCGTGGAGCTCTCGCGGGACATCGTGCAGGACTGGATCCTCTGGGGCCGCTTCACGGTCGAGGAGCTGAACGGAGAGGACTTCATGAAGGCGGAACTGCTCGAGATCGGCCGCGTCGTGCGCGGCGCGGAGGACTTCGAGGGGTTCACGCTGGGCGGCGCCACGCTGGAGCTCCGCATCCCGATCCTCCGCGACCTCCTGCTGAAACCCTTCGAGCCGTTGGGCCTGGGCGAGTGGCTCATCCTGAAAGATCTCCGCGGGTTCGTCTTCGGCGATGCGGGCTTCACGGGGGAGCGTTTCCAGGACGCCTGGGACTCCGACTTCGGCGCGGCGAGCGTCGGGGCCGGCCTCCGCCTGGAC
>JAHFOZ010000112.1 GCA_023261405.1 Planctomycetota bacterium | reverse complement strand
CGGCGAGGTGCGGATCACGGATCAGCACGTCGATCTCGCGCCCCTCCTCGCAGCCGCCCGGGCCCATTCCGAGGCCGTGCTCCTGTTTTCCGACCGGCCCGCGGACGGCGCGCACAACGTGCTCTTCGGATGCGCCGGCCGCAATGCAGGCATCGTCGAGCTGACCGCCTCCGACGACGAGGTCTTCGCCCGCCTGGTCAATCACGGGCCGGCGCGGACCGTGACCCTCCGCCTCGCTACGGACGGTCCTTCCCAGGAGATCCGCCACACGCTCCCCTCGGGCGTCTCGGCATGGCACCGCAAGGGCGACTTCTCGAAGGCCGCCTCGGTGACGCTGGAGATCGCCGGGCCCGACCATTTTCCGCTGGATGACCATGCCTCCGCCTCGCGCCTCGCCCAGCCGCGGGCGGTGGTCTCGCTCACGGGCCACCATCCGCAACTGGAAGCTGCGCTCCGGGCTATTCCCGGGGTGGTCCTGCGCCAGGGTGCGGGCGACGCGCTCGTCGCGGTGGGGTACGATGCCCGTCCGGGGCCGGCGGCGCTGACCGTGGAGATCCATCCGCCCGCCGCCCCCTTCACCGCGGCGCTTTCGCTCGCCGGGCACCCGCTGCTCTTCGACGTGAAACCCGAGGACTTCTTCCCGTCCCCGGTGGGGGAACTTCCTGCCGAATTCCGGGGCGGCGAAGCGCTCATCACCGCGGGGGGGAAGAGCGTCGCGGTCCTGCGCGGGAGGGAGATCCACCTCTGCGTGGAACTGCTTCCGGACGGCTGGCCGAAATCCCCGAGATTCCCCATCTTCTGGGCGAACGTGGTAGACTTTTCCAGGAAGGGGGCCGCTACCTTCGCCACGGTCCGGACGGGGAGGCCGTTCGCGCTGCCGGGGGATGCGGTCTCGGTCAGCCCGGGAGGGGCTGCGACCGGCGAGTTCGTGGCGGCCACCGCGGGGCGCTACGAGATCCGGACGCCCCAGGGGAGCCGATGGGTGGAGGCGTGCCTGCTGGACGAGCGGGAATCGGACACGGCGGGACAGACGCTCGCCCTGGCGTGGAATCCGGCCGCGGCCGCGGGGCGTGAGCCGGTGAGGCGTCCCCTCGGCGGGTGGGCCGCGGGGTTTGCCCTGTCGTTCGTGGCCCTGGCCTGGCTGCTGGAGCGGCGGCCCGATTGAACGGAGCACCATGAGCCAAACCATCCTGGCGATCGACGACTCGAAGAAGATCCTGGACATCATCAAGTACTTCCTCGAGCAGGAGGGGTACACGGTCAAGGCCTTCACGGTCCCCGAGGAGGGGCTGAAGGTCGCGAAGGAGGGCGGGATCGACCTCATCCTCCTGGACATCATGATGCCCGGGATGGATGGCTACACGCTGTTCGATCACCTCAGGAAGAGCCCCGCCACGGCCGAAGTCCCGGTGATCATGCTTACGGCAAAGGCGATCATCCTCCACACCCCGAAGGATTTCTTCTACGGCCTCTACGGGTTTCTCGCCAAGCCCTTCTCGAAGCAGCAGCTGATCAAGCTCGTGGCCGAGTGCCTGGGACTCACGGGCAAGACAGGAAAGGGGGAGCCGTTCATCCGGAAGGTCGGGGAGGACGAGGAAAGGCCGGAGGGGCCGGCGAAGTAAGGTCGTAGCTTGCAGCTGAGAGCCTGCAACACGGAGAGCCAGGCTTCAAGCTCCCCGCTACGAGCTACAAGCTCCCCGCCCCCCCTCTGGCCTTTTGCTGCCGCCGATTCTATAATGGCCCCTTCCATGTTGCGCTACACGACCGCCGGCGAATCCCACGGGAAGTGCCTGATCACCTCCATCGAAGGCCTGCCCTACGGCACGCCCGTGGCCCTGGAGTCCGTGAACGCCGAGCTGGCCCGCCGGCAGGGCGGCTACGGGCGCGGCGCCCGCATGAAGCTGGAGAAGGACGAGGCGGAGGCCATCACCGGGGTGCGCCAGGGCCACACCCTCGGCAGCCAGGTGACCCTCCAGATCATGAACCGCGTCCAGAACAGCGAGGAGCTGAACCCGATCACCCGGCCGCGGCCCGGCCACGCCGATCTCGCCGGGGCGATGAAGTTCGGCACCCAGGATGCGCGCGACGTGGCGGAGCGCTCCAGCGCCCGCGAGACCGCCGCACGGGTGGCCGCCGGGGCCTTTGCCAACGGCTTCCTGGCTGCCTTCGGCATCCGCGCGCTCGGCTTCACCGTCGAGATCGGCGGCATCACGAGCGACACCCGGATCGACGAACCCGCCGAGCTGATGCGTGTGCGCGACGAGTCGCTGTTCTACACCCTCGACAAGTCCCTCGACGAGCGCCTCCGGGCCCGCGTGGATGAGGTCAAGGCCGCGGGCGACACGCTGGGGGGAATCTTCGAGGTGCGCGTCTTCAACCTCCCGCCCGGCCTGGGGACCCACGCGGGCTGGGAGGAGAAGCTCGACGGGCGGCTCGCGCAGGCGCTCATGTCCGTCCAGACCGTGAAGGCCGTCGAGGTGGGCCTGGGCTTCGAGGCGGCGCGGCGCCAGGGATCGCAGATGCACGACGAGATCCTGCGTGGCGGCAACGGCGAGATCGCCCGCTCGCGCAACAACGCCGGCGGGATCGAGGGGGGGATGACGAACGGGCAGACCCTGGTGGCGCGCGCGGCCTGCAAGCCCATCTCGACGCTGCGGAAGCCCATGCAGACGGTGGACCTGGCCTCGAAGGAGGCGGCGCAGGCGCTCTACGAGCGCTCGGACGTGTGCGTGGTCCCGGCCGCGGGCGTGATCGGCGAGGCGGTCGTGGCCTTCGAGGTCGCGCGCGCGTTCCTGGCCAAGTTCGGCGGCGACACTTTCGCCGAGACGAAGCAGCGCTTCGACGCCTACCGGAAGCTGTTGGAGCAGTACGCTCGATGATCTCCGGGCCGGTCGCCGAGACCGCCCCGCGCCCGAAGGTCGCCATGTGGGCGCTGACGTGGCGGTTCCTCAAGCGGGGCCGCCGCTACCTCCCACGGATCCTGGGGACGCTCCTCGTCATCCTTGTCGCCTGCGGGGCCAAGGTGGGGCAATCGGCGCTCATGAAGCCCATCCTCGACCGGTACGGGGGCATGTCCGCGGAAGCAGCCGCCGACGGGACTTCCCACAAGGAGGGCTTGCCTTCCGCCGCCGGTCCCCAGAGGTCGAAAGAGGGCCCGCCCTCCGTAGCCGATTCTCAACGGGCGAAGGAGGGGGCCTTCGACAAGGTGCTTCAGTGGATCGGCCTCCCGCCGGTCGCGAAGTGGCACCTCACCCTCATCGCCTGGCTTGCGATCGGATTGTCGGTGCTCATGTTTGTTGCCGGCTACCTCCGGAGCGTCCTCACGAACTACCTCACGCTGCGGATCACGGCCGATCTGCGGAACGACGTGGCCGAGCACCTGGCATACATGCCTCTGCGCTACCACTATGACCGGAAATCCGGTGACCTGGTTTCGCGGGTGACGAACGACGTGGTCGTGACGGAATCGGCGGCGAACTTCTTCTACGACGACGCGCTCGTCCATCCCATCATGATCCTCTGCGCGCTCGGGCTGGTCTTCTGGGGGAACTGGGTGCTCGCCCTCGCGGCGCTCGTGGGCTTCCCGTTCTACGCCCTGCCTCTCCTCTGGCTGGGCAAGCGGATGAGGAAGGCGCGCAAGCGGAGCCTCGAGCGGCTCGGCGAGATGACCGGGACCATGATCGAGACCTTCGGCGGGATCAAGACGGTGAAGGCCTTCAACCGGGAGGCCGACCAGGTGCGCGATTTCCACGAGAAGAACGAGGGCTACTTCAGGAAGCTCATGTCCGCGCTGCGCCGGAAGGCGGCCGGGGAAAACCTCTCGCAGCTCTTCGTCGGGCTGGGGGTGGCGGGGCTCCTGGTCTTCAGCGGATGGCTGCTCAAGAAGGGCATGATGAACGCGGGGGACATGGCGGTCGTGGGGATCGGGATCGCCATGATGAACTCCTCGGTCCGCGAGCTCTCGAAATCGTACAACAGGCTCATCGAGGCCTCCGCCGGCTGCGGGCGGGTCTTCGAGCTGCTCGACCATCCTCGCGACACGGAGCACGAGACGGGCGCAGAGCTCCCCAAGGTGACGGGGATCGAGTACCGGGACGTGACCTTCGCCTACGACGGCACGCCCGTGCTCCAGGGGATCAGCCTCGCGGTGAAGCCGGGCGAGGTCGTGGCCTTCGTGGGACGGACGGGGGCGGGGAAGACGACGCTCCTCGACCTGCTCTGCCGCTTCTACGATCCCCAGCAGGGCGCGATCTTCGTGAGCGGGGCGGACCTCCGGACCGTGAAGCGCTCGTCGATGCTTGCGCACGTGGCGGTCGTCACCCAGGAGACCTTCCTCTTCAACTCCACGATCGGGGAGAACATCCGCTACGGGCGGACGGGCGCGACCCGGCCGGAGATCGAGGCCGCCGCGAAGTCGGCCCACATCCACGACTTCATCGCGGGGCTGGAGAGGGGCTACGATACGCCGGTGGGCGAGCGCGGCGCCAAGCTCTCCGGCGGCCAGCGCCAGCGGGTGGCGATCGCGCGGGCCATTCTTCGCGACCCGTCCATCCTCATCCTGGACGAGGCCACGAGCGCCCTCGACGCCGAGAGCGAGCAGGCCGTCCAGGCGGGGCTGGCGAATCTCATCCGCTCCGGCCGCCGTATCACTCTGGTGATCGCCCACCGCCTCTCGACCGTGAAGAACGCCGACCGCATCGTCGTGCTCGACGCCGGCCGCATCGCGGAGGAGGGGTCCCACGACGCGCTGCTCGCGAAGAACGGCCTGTACGCCCAGCTCTACCGGACCCAATTCAAAGAGTGAGGGACCTGCCATGGAACTGACCCGTCGAGGGATACTGGCCGGCGCCGCCGCGGGCCTGATCGGCCGGGCGTCGTCGCAGGACGATGATCCGACCTGGAAGATCAGGAACGGCCGCGTGAAGCAGTCGATCATGGGCTGGACGTTCAACCCGATGCCGACCGAGGAGCTGGCGCGCCATTGCCGGGACCTCGGGATGCACGCGATGGAGGGAGTGGACGCCAAACACTATCCGTACATCCGCGAACTCGGCCTCAAGATCGCGCTCACGGGGAGCCACGGCTTCGCGAAGGGGCCCTGCGACCCGGAGAACCGCGCGATGTGCATCGCCAAGGTCCGCGAAGGCATCGACCTCGCGGTGAAGTTCGGGGCCCCGAGCGTCATCACGTTCACCGGCATGAGGGTGAAGGGGCTGACCGACGAGCAGATGACGAGGAACTGCGTCGAGGTCTGGAAGGAGTGCGCCGGGTACGCCGAGGAGAAGGGGATCAATATCTGCTTCGAGCACCTGAACTCGCGCGACAGCTCGCATCCGATGAAGGGACATCCCGGCTACTTCGGCGACAACGTGGACCACTGCGTGGACATGATCAAGGCGGTGGGCTCGCCGCGGATGAAGCTGCTCTTCGACATCTATCACGTGCAGATCATGAACGGCGACGTGATCCGCCGCATCCGGCAGTACAAGGACTTCATCGGGCACTACCACACCGCGGGGGTGCCCGGCCGCGGCGAGCTGGACGAGACCCAGGAGCTGAACTACCCGGCGATCGTGCGCGCGATCATCGAGACGGGCTTCCAGGGCTTCATGGCCCAGGAGTTCATCCCCACCTGGCCGGACCGGGTGAAGGCCCTGCGCCACGCGGTCCGCGTCTGCGACGTGTGACCGACGGCCGGGCGTTCAACGGGCCTCCGACCCGGAGCGCCGCTGCAGTGTCGCAAGAGTAGTCATCCCCTGCTCATTTCGTAGCAAGTCCCCCTCGTAGCGACCCCGCTGGCACGCCCCTTGCGGGCTACTGGCGTCCGGTTCCGGGGGAATTGGGTGGCCGGGTCGGAAGGGTACCTCAAGCCTGACAGGAGATCCGCTCATGCACGTGCTGCTCGACCTTTTTCTTGCCGTAACCCTGGCCCGGGCCGGGGACGACGAGATCCCCGTTCATCTCAGCTTCGACGTCGTCCCCTTCGAACTCGAAGGAGACCAGGTCGTCAATCCCGCTCAGGCCCAGGATCCGAAGGACCAGACGGACCCTGGCAAGAAGCTGGTCGGTCGCGAGCAGGTCATCTACGTGAAGGCCGAGAAATACGCCGAGGAAGACCGTGTCGGGGCCTACCGACAGCCGGAATGGACCCAGCACCGTCGCTGGCCCGCGACGCGCGTCTACCTCCAGCAGCCGCCCGGGGGCATCGAGTTCGAGCAGTGGCTCGAGATCAGGATCCCGAAGAAGGGCGGCAAGCGGAACGAGGTCCGCCTCCGGGAGGAGTTCGAGTTCGGCCTCGGCGACCGTTTCCAGCTCGACATCTACTACCACACGGTCTACAAGGAGAGGCTGAACGGCGAAGCGTCTACCGCGAACACCCTCGATTTCCGCGCCTGGTCCGGCGAGTTGCGGTACGCCCTTGCGGACTGGGGCGAGATCTTCGGGAACCCGACCCTCTACTTCGAGTACATCCTGTTCAACGACGCCGAGGCCTCGATCGAGCCAAAGCTCCTCCTGGGCGGCGAGATCGTGGCCGGCTTCCACTGGGGAGCCAATCTCGTCTACGAGCGAGAGCTTGCGGGCTTCAAGGACCGGACCGAGGAATTCAAGGTGACCCTCGGGCTCTCCCACACGATCTCGGACACGAAGTTCTCGGTGGGGATCTCGGCCGAGGGGGCCTACACGACGGAGCGCGAGGATTCGACGACCGCCGCGCGAGAGCGCGAGATCCACCTCGGCCCGTCGATCCAGTATCGCCCGATCCCGAAGGCTCACGTCGACATCGAGCCCATGTGGGGCTGCACCGGAGAGTCGAAGCGCCTGAAGATGTTCCTGGTCTTCGGCTGGGATTTCTAGCCCGGATCGCCCGGCCGCAGGGACGACGGGCTCGCGGCAGGGCGTAGGCCCCTATTTCTTTTCGCCCGTCAGGTCGCGGTCGAAGAGGCCCTTGGCCGCGGATTTCAGGACCGCGCAGGCTTCGGTGTTGATGGTCTTCTCCTTGTCGCTGGTCACGGGGAACGTCTTGTCGATCCGCGCGAGGCGCTCGTTGTAGAGCAGTTTGGCGTCCCGGGTCGTCGGAGTGGATTTCGGGAGCAGCGCGCTGAAAATGGCCTTGGCCGTGCCCAGGCCGTTCGTGCGCAGGTCCGCCGCGAGCGGAAACATCTTGTCCACGGGGAAAGCCCGAGAGCCAGGGTCGCCAGGATCGCGCTCATGCTGCGCCTCGCTCGACAGAAGGGGGAGTGCCGCTCGCGAAAAATCGCCAGGTCCTGCTTCCATGGAGATTGTGCAAGGTTTCCCCGGGTCGGGAGGATGGGAAACGAGGATCTCCCTACGCCCGCTCGGCGTCGCGGACGGCCTGGAGGGCTTCGCGCGGGCTGTGGACGCGGAGAAGGGCCTCGCGGGTGTCCTCGTAGGAGAGGAGTCGCGCCGTGGAGGCGAGCAGGGCGGAATGCTCGTGGGTGCGGCGGCGGGGGAAGGCCAGGAGCGCCACGATCCTCGCGGGCTGGCCGTCGGCCGACTGGAACGGGATGCCTTCCGGGGAGACCGCCAGCACGGCCAGCGTCTCCTCGAGGATTTCCACCGGTGCATGGGGGAGCGCCACGCCGTGCTCGAGGCCGGTGGAGGCGATCTTCTCGCGCGCCAGGAGGGCATCCAGCACGGGTGCGCGTTGCTCGGGGGCGAGCCGCCCCTGCGAGGCCAGGAGCTCCGCCAGCAGGCCGATCGTCTCCCAGCGGTCCTTCGCGCGGAAGCCGGTGAGGATCTGTCCCTCCCGGAGGAGCTCGCTCAGCTTCACGGGGATCCCCCGAGTTCCCGGAGGTGCGCCTCGAGCTCGGCGGCCTTGGCCCGGAGCGCCTCCAGCTTGCCCGCGATCTCCGCGGCCATTTCCGGCTTGCGCTTCCGGAATTCCTCGTTGCCGAGCTGCTTCTCCGCCTGCGCGGCCTGGCCGCGGGCGTTCTCGAGTTCCTTCTTCGAACGCTCGACCTCGGCCTTCACGTCGATCTTGCCCTCGAGCGGGACGTAGACCGCGAACGCGCCGCAGGCGACCGCACCGGCGAACTTCGGCTTCGGCAGGCCGATTCCCACGGAGACCTCGTCCACGTTGGCCTGCGAGCGCACGATGTCCGCCCCGGCGCGGAGGAGCGCGGCCGTGGCCTCGTCCTTGGCGGAGAGCACGGCCGCGAGGGGCGTCTTCGGCGGGATCGCGTTCCGGTTCCGGATCTCGCGGACCGCCCGCACGGCCTCGAAGACCAGGTCCATGCGCGACTCCAGCGCGGCGTCGCGGTCGGCTTCCCCCGCGTCCGGCCAGGCGCAGGTCATCAGGGACTGCTTCCGCCCCAGCTTCTGCCAGATCTCCTCGGTGACGAAGGGGATGAAGGGGTGGAGCACCCGGAGCGTCTTGTCGAGCACCGAGGCGAGCGTCCCCTGCACCACGGGGTCGTCGGTGCGGCGCTTGGAGAGCTCGATATACCAGTCGCAGAAGTCGTCCCACACGAACTTGTAGAGGGCCTCCGCCGCCTCGCCGAACTCGTAGCGGTCGAGCGCGTCGGTGACGCGAGCGATCGTGGTCGAGAGGCGGCTGAGGATCCAGCGGTCCTCGTCCTGGCGCCGCTCGAGGGGAGCCTTGGCGTCGGCGGCCGGGATCTTCGAGGCCACGTAGCGCGAGGCGTTCCAGAGCTTCGTCACGAAGTTCCGGGACATCTCGATGCGCTCTTTCGAGAACCTCTTCCCGAACTTGAAGTCCTGCGTGCCGGTGGAGATGAGCGCGAGCGCGAAGCGCAGAGGGTCGGCCCCGTGGGCGTCGATGGCCTCGAGGGGGTCCACGCCCGTCCCCTTGCTCTTGGACATGCGCCGGCCCTCGTCGTCCATGAGCGTGGCGTGGATGATGACGTCGCTGAAGGGCTTCTCGCCCCGGAACTCGAGGCCGCTCACGATCATCCGCCCCACCCAGAGGTTGATGATGTCGCGGCTCGTTACGAGCACCTGCGTGGGATAGAACTTCTCGAGGTCGGGCGTCTCGTCGGGCCAGCCGAGCGTGGCGAAGGGCCAGAGCGCGCTCGAGAACCAGGTGTCCAGGACGTCCTCGTCCTGCGCGAGGGCGGCGTCCCCGCAGGCGGCGCAGGCGGCCGGGGTCTCCGTGGCGGCGGTGGCATGGCCTTTCGGGCAATACCACACCGGGATGCGGTGGCCCCACCAGATCTGGCGCGAGATGCACCAGTCGCGGATATTCTCCATCCAGTCGAGGTAGACCTTGCTCCAGCGGTCGGGGCGGAAGCGGACCTGGCCGCTCTTCACGGCGGCAATGGCCGGGGCGGCGAGGTCCTTCATGGCCACGAACCACTGCTCGGAAAGATTCGGCTCGATGACGGCGTCGCAGCGATAGCAGTGGCCCAGCGGGACTTCGTGCTCCTCGACCCGGTCGAGAAGGCCCTGTGTCTCGAGGTCGGCCACCACGCGCTTGCGGCATTCGAAGCGGTCGAGTCCCCGGTAGGGCCCGGCCGCGTCGGTCATCGCGCCCTTTCCGTCCAGGACCGTGATCGCCTTGAGGCCGCAGCGCTTCCCGCACTCGAAGTCGTTGACATCATGGGCGGGGGTGACCTTCACGGCGCCGGAGCCGAACTTGGGGTCCACGAACGTGTCCGCCACGATCGGGATCTCGCGGTCGAGGAGGGGGAGGGTCACCGACTTGCCCACGAGGTCCTTGTACCGGGGATCGTCCGGGTGCACGGCGACGCCGGTGTCTCCCAGCATCGTCTCGGGCCGCGTCGTGGCCACGGTCACGAAGGTCCCCGGCCGCTCCTTCACCGGGTACTTGATGTGCCAGAGGCTGCCCTTCTGGGGCCGGGTCACCACCTCGAGGTCGGAAAGTGCCGTGAGTTCATGGGGGCACCAGTTGACGATCGCCAGGCCCTTGTAGATCAGGCGCTTCTTGAAGAGCGACACGAAGACGTGGCGGATGGCGCGACTGTAGCCGTCGTCCATGGTGAAGCGGGTGCGCGACCAGTCGCAGCTGCAGCCGAGCCGCCGCAGCTGGTAGAGGATCTGGTTGCCGTACTGCTCCTTCCATTTCCAGACGCGCTTGAGGAACTCCTCACGGCCGACGTCCCAGCGGGTCTTCTTCTCGGTCGCCTTCAGGTCCTTCTCCACCACGTTCTGGGTGGCGATCCCGGCGTGGTCGGTGCCGGGGAGATAGAGGACCTCATAGCCCTCCATCCGCTTCATGCGGGTGAGGATGTCCTGGATCGTGTTGTTCAGGGCGTGGCCCAGGTGGAGCGAGCCGGTGACGTTCGGGGGGGGGATGACCATGGCGTACGGCTCGCGGGTCGACGCAGCGTCGGCGCGGAAATGGCCCGCCTCTTCCCACATCTTGTACAGGCGGGGCTCGGCTTCCCTGGGATCAAAGCTGGTGGCGAATTCCATAGGCACGAAAAAGGCGCAGGCATGCGATACCGCCGCGGCCTGCGCCCGGGTGGGCCATTATAGGGGAATCGCCCTGGAAGTCAACGGCGTGCGTCCTTCGCCCGGCGACAAATCCGTCGCGGCAACGCGCGCCGTCTCGACATTTCTGGCAGGGCCGAACGGGCCCGGCGTAAGCCTGTGCCGTGCGTGGATCTGCAGGCCGCCGGAGGAATCGACAGAAAATCCTCTGGCCCGTTCCTTGCTCTCTTCCGACCCTGGATGAGGGACCGAGGGGTTCGACGGCCTTGATTCCCTGGGCTGCTCTACTGGTGGGGAAACCCGGGGAATCTCAGGTGGAGTCACCCCCAGGGCGAGGTGAAGAATGAGGGAAGAACGAGCGGGGGCCGGTGCACAGGCCGGGGAAGCGGGGTGCCGTCGCACCATCCTCGTGGCGGAGCCTTCGGCCACGGTCCGGAGCTTGCTCCGCGCCGTCCTGCAGGAGGAGGGCTTCCTCGTCCTGGAGGCGGATCGCGTGCGGGAACTGCTCTCGATCGTGGCTGGGATGGAAGCGCCGCTGGACCTTGTGATCGCCGGGGAGAGGCTGCTCTCGGCGGGGAGGGAGGCGACCCGGCCAGGCTGGCGGCCCTTCGGCCGGGCCTTCGCCTGGTGCGCCTCCGGGACGGGGGACGAAGCGCGGACGGCGGCGCGGCGATCGGGCGCCCGTTCCGACGCGCGGAGCTCCTGGCCGCCGTGAACAGCCAGCTCGATCCTGGGCCGTAAGGGGCGGGCGGTCAGTCCCCGCGGATACCCCGGGTCGGCCCGGGTATCAACGCCGTCGAACCCCTAACGCTTGGCGCCGCCCTCGGTGCCCGCGTTGACTTCCTTCTTGCCGCCGCCCTCCACGGGCTCGAAGAAGAGGTGCTTGTCCTTGAGGCTGATCTTGATCTCCTTGGCGTCCTTGAACTCGCCGCGGAGCAGCCCCTCGGAGAGCGGGTCCTCCACCAGGCGCTCGATGGCCCGCCGGAGCGGCCGGGCGCCGAAGTCGGGGTTGAATCCCTGGTCGATCAGGTAGTCGAGAGACTCGGGGGTCAGGCTGATCTTCACGCCCTTCTTCTGGACGCGCGCCTCCACCGACTTCATCTCCAGATGGATGATCGTCTGGAGGTCCACCCGGGTCAGCGGGCGGAACACGATGAGCTCGTCGAGGCGGTTCAGGAACTCCGGCCGGAAGTGCTTCTCCACCTCCTTCGTGAGGAGTTCCTTCATCGCCTGGTAGGTCCCGTCGATGGTCACCTTCTTGAACCCGAGCGTCGTCTGGTTCTTGAGCACGTCCGCCCCGATGTTCGAGGTCATGATGAGGATCGTGTTCTTGAAGTCGATGTTCCGGCCGAAGCTGTCCGTGAGGCGGCCCTCCTCCATGATCTGCAGCAGCATGTTGAACACGTCCGTGTGCGCCTTCTCGATCTCGTCGAAGAGGACCACCGCGTAGGGGCGGCGGCGGATCTTCTCCGTGAGGTGGCCGCCCTCCTCGTAGCCCACGTAGCCCGGCGGCGCGCCGATGAGACGGGAGACGTTGTGCTTCTCCATGTACTCCGACATGTCGATCGTGATGAGCGCGTTCTCCTCGCCGAACATGATCCGCGCGAGGGCCTTCGCCATCAGCGTCTTCCCCACGCCGGTGGGGCCCAGGAAGATGAACGAGCCGATCGGCCGGCGCGGGTCCTTGAGCCCCGCCCGCGAGCGCCGGATGGCCCGCGCGACGGCCGAGACCGCCTCGTCCTGGGACACCACGATCCGGTGGAGCTCCTCCTCCAGGTGCAGCAGCCGCTCCGCCTCCTTCTTTTCGATCCGCGTGAGCGGGATGCCCGTCATCATGGCGACGGTCTGGGAGATCACTTCGGCGTCCACCACGCCGTCGAATTCCTTGTTCTGCTCGCGCCACTCCCCGAGGATGCGGTCCTTGTTCTTCTTGAGCTGCATGGCCCGGTCGCGCATCTGCGCGGCGCGCTCGAACTCCTGCAGCGAAATCGCCTCGTCCTTTTCCTTCTCGAGCTTCTTGATCTCCTCCTCCAGCTCCTTGATGTTCGGGGGGGAGACCATGGACTGGAGCCGGACGCGGGCGCCCGCCTCGTCCATCGCGTCGATCGCCTTGTCGGGCAGGAAGCGGCCGTTGATGTAGCGGTTCGAGAGATCCACGCACGCCTCGAGCGCCTCGTCCGTGTAGCGCACGCGGTGGTGCGCCTCGTACTTGTCGCGCAGCCCCTTCATGATCTCGACGCTC
>JAHFOZ010000111.1:8695-12688 GCA_023261405.1 Planctomycetota bacterium | reverse complement strand
CGCGCCGAGAAGAGGGGGCCCGGCACCGTGAGGGGCAGGCCCAGGCGGTGGGCCAGGCATGAGCCCGCCGACTCGTCGTGGCCGTGGCCCCAGCAGCGCGGATCCGGGGAGACAAAGCCCGCAGGCTTTCCGGGCTTGCGCGCCCGCACGGCCGGTGGGGCGTGCTCCGTCAGGTAGGCGCCCGCGAAGAGACCTTGTTCACAGGCGAGCCAGAGTTCTTCGAACCACCTCGAGGCGCGGGCGTTTGCGAGGTCCAGCCCGATCAGAGCGCCGTTCATCAGTTCGACTGCCATCGCCGCGTCGCGCGTGAGCCCGTGCGCCGAGAGACAGCCGTCCGAGGCCCAGTTCCCCAGCCGCCCGCCGCTGGAGACCAGCAGGTGACCGTCCCGCTCGATCGCCTCAAACACAGGCGTGAGCGCGCGCGTGACGATGCAGGGCGCGTCCAGCCAGAGCACCGAGCGGTGCCCCGCCGCGAACGCCGCGCGGATCGCGTGGAGCTTGAAGGCGTAGGGTGCCTCCGCGTGCGGGGGACTTCCCGGCGGGAGCCGGTCCGTCCAGAGGACCCGCCCCTGGCGCCAGCCCGCCGCGTCGAGACTCGAGGAGAGGCGGCGCTGGAGCGGCACATAGAAGCCGGTCGCCACGTTCACGATGCAGCGCGTCACCGGAAGTGGCCCGCGAACGTCTCGAGGTCCTCGTAGCGGTCGTACCAGCTCGTGTACATGATGCCCACGATGCCGCCCGCCTGCCGGCCCGACTGCAGCCAGTCGCGCGCACGCTCAGGCTTCTGGTCATAGTAGCCCGCGATCAGCGTCCGGTGCCCGCGCCCCGCGAACCAGGCCAGGCTCTCCTCGCGCCGGTCGAAGTACCAGTTCGCGATGATCACGTCCCGGTCCAGCCCCTCCCAGGCCCCCTCGTGGCTGCCGCGCACCAGGCAGTAATCCCCGTGCGCATTGTGAAAGGGATCGAACATGTCGCTCCACACGTAGATCTCCGCGCCCGGCGTCAGCCCCCGCAGGATCCTGAGGCACTCCCGGGCGTTCTCCGCCACGATCTGCCCGGCGTCGAGGCCGCGGCTGCGGCACGACTCGTCCCAGTTGAGCACTCGAATCTCGTCGTGCGACATCAGCCACTTGCGTGGCTTGAAGATCGCGTGCAGCCGCCGCGCCTGATCGCGCAGCAGCTCCATCGTCCTCGGCTCCGAGGGACAGATCATCGTCTGACCGTGGTCGGGCATCGAAAGCGCGTGGAACCAGGACACCCGCAGGCGCGTCCCGTCCGGCAGCGCCGCGCGGATCGCCGGCGGCTCGTGGAAGCTGTCCCAGGCGTTGCACGCCGCCACGTCGACGAGACCCGGGTCGGAGACCTTCCCGAAGTCGCGGCCCTCGACCAGCGCGCGGCCGTCCTCCGTCCGCACCCCGAGCGGCGCCCCCTCGCGCCGCAGCAGGTTGTAAAGCCCGACCTCGGCGATCCGCGGCTCCTTCCACGCGAGCTCCCCCGTCCCGCCGTCCCAGCAGCCCAGCGTGACCCGGACCTCCGCGGCCTCCATCGAATTGAAATAGGCGTGGTGCTCCGTCCAGTCCTGCGTTGGCTTGGCCCCGCAGTAGCGATAGTTCAGGATCCTGCCGCTGCCCGTGGCGAAGACCCGCGGGGTCCCCTTGAAGTCGCGCGTTCGTACCTTCACCGCGACGTGGTATTGCCGGAAGGGCCTCACCTTCACCTTCTGGACGATCCGCGCGAAGCGGCCGGCCGGGTCCTTCACCGTCCAGTCCGCCCCCACGAGTTCGTCCTTCCAGTCCCACTTTTCACGGAACGAGACGGGAGGGTCCGCCTCGAGCCGCGCCTCGCCGCCCCGCACCACGAAGAGCGCGTCCCGCGCCGGGAGTCCCTCCGCCAGGTTCGGGTCCTGGGAGAGCAGGCTCTCCGAATGGCCGACCTGGAAGACGCCGGGCACGATGTCGAGGCCGTGCCGCGCCGCCGCGTCGCGCACCCGCTCCAGCGTGGCGAAATACGCGGCGTCCATGAGCGGGAGCCGGCCGAAGTTGCCGTCCTCCAGCGCGATCGCCGTGTAGCCTGCCGCCGCCGAACGGCACATGAGATCCAGCAGCTTCGCGACGTTCTTCTCCTGCCGCAGATCGAGGGGGAAGTAGACCCAGCGCTCGCGCAGCTCGAAGCCGCCCCGGGAGGGCGCCGAGACGCAGGAGACCGCAAGCGGGAGGAGGAGCAGGGCCGCGATCCGGGCTCTCACGGGCCCGGATGCTATCAAATCCTCCGCGGCCCCGCCACGATCAGCCCATGAGCTCGAACGAGGGTCCCTTGTCCCTGCGGCGGGACGAGCGGCGCAGCCTGTACTCGGGCGACGTGAACCAGCGGCGCATCGCCTCGATCTTGCCGCGCTGCGGGCCGTCGAGACCGACGAACTTCAGCCCCACGAGGTAGCGTGGCGGGTCGCCCTTCCCTTGCGCACACCGGACTACCTCTCCATCCGCCTCGATCACATCCGAGGTGCCGGGGATCTCGATGTGGACGTGGACGAGGGCGCCCGGCTCATGGGGGTCGGAGCACGCCAGGAGCGCGCCTCCCGACGAAAGGTTGAGCGCCGCCTGCTGACGCTGAACGCGCCCGAGCCCGATCGACGTGAGCAGGCCCTTCACGGATAGGTCCGCCATCGCCTCCTCGACCCTGAAGCGCAGCGAGGTCCGCATGTTCTGAACCTCGGGGTGCGGCGCAGCTGTCTTCTCGGGCGGAGGCGGGAGCGAGGGGGGCGCGGTCCGGGCAGCCGCACCTTTCGGGGTGCCTGCCGGTGGCGTGGGCGGGGATACCCGGGCGGCCTCGCCAGGGGGTACCCCGACAGCGGGATCGTCCGCGACGAAGAGCTTGGAATCGTACTCGATCTCGTTCGATGCCATACACCACCCCTATTCCCAAGAGTCCGAACGATCCGTACACTTGAAGAATAGCACGCCATTGCCATGGTGGCAAACTTGAACCCAAGCCGCATGAAGGATTCAGAACAGCCGCTCCCGGAGCGACCAGAGCGCCGTCGCCCAGCCGCCGCGCGCGCGGGCGAGCGCGTGCACGGCGCGGGCATGGGTCCGCCTAAGGGCGCCGTCCCGTTTCAAGCCCGGATGGACCGACCGCGCCTGGGAGAGCAGGAGCCTCGCCTTCTCGTGTTCCCCGGCCCCGGCGTGGAGGACGGCCCGGGTCATCCGCAGGAGCGCCCGGAAGTAGGAGTCGAGCGGCGCCTCGGCCGCGCACGCCTCCTCCGCCTCCGCCCGCCGTCCCGCCACCGCCGCGTCGAACGCGAGCCAGAGGCGGTGGGCGATCACGGAACTGTCGGGCGCGAGGGCGAGCGCCCCGCGGCCAACGCGGCCGGCCTCCTCTTCGCGGCCCAGCGCGCGGAGCGCGCCGACGAGATTCACGAGCATCCCGGGCCGGACGTCCTGGCGCGACTCCCAGCCGGAGAGGCAGCGCACGCAGGCCCGGTGCGCGTCCGCGACGTAGAGCGCGTACCCGGCGCTCGCCCAGCTCTCCGCGTACGCGCGCACCCGGTCCCCCTCGCGGAGGAGGAACCAGCGCACGCCCAGCCCGTCGCCGGCGTCCGCCGCACTTTCCAGCCAGGCCGACGCCCCCTGGGCCCACAGCTCCGGCCGGTTGCGCAGCGCCCGGAGGTCGCGCCGGAAGCCCCAGGACTCCCGTAGCTTCATCCGGCCGGCGGCCCACACGAACGCGGCCTCGGGGGCCGCCTTCGGATCGTCGAGCGCGGACCGGAGCACCCCGAGCGCGGACTGGATCCACCCGGCCTCGCTCATGGCCTCCATCGCGGTCTCGAGCGGTCCGCGGTCCTCGAGCCGGAGGAGCGCGAGCTCCCGCAGCGGCACCTCGGCCGCGGCACGGTCCCGCCGCCGCGCCGCCAGCCGGACCTTGCGCATCAGGAGGGGCGCGCCGCCCACGTGGGTCTCGAGGATCGCCAGGACCCGCGCGGCCTCGTCGAGG
>JAHFOZ010000111.1:0-8685 GCA_023261405.1 Planctomycetota bacterium | reverse complement strand
CCGTCCTTGAGGCTCGCGTCGAAGAGGAGGGCGCCCGCGAACGCGTACGAGGGGACGAGCTCGACCGCGCGGCGCAGGGCCTCCCGCCCCGCCTTGCGGTCGCCGAGGCGGAGCTGAGCCTCCCCCAGGTGGCCGAGCGCGACCTCGTTCTGGGGCGAGAGGCGCACCAGCGCGCGGGCCGATTCGAGGTACTCCCGGTGGTCGTCGGCCGCCCGGTGCCACTCGGCGAGCTGGCTCCAGCCCCAGGCGTAGCTCGGGTCGCCGGCCACGACGGCCTTCATCATCTCCACGGCGCGGGCGCGGTCCCCGCGGAGGGCCTCGATCCAGGCGGCGCGGCCCCGCAGCTCGAGGGCCGGCGCGTCCGCCGTGCAGGCCCGGCGCGCCTCCTCGAACCTGCCGGACTCGGCGAGGAGCGCCGCGCGGAGGTCGCGCGCATCGACGTTCCGCGGGTCTAGTTCCACGGCCTTCGCGAGCGCGGCGAGCCGCTCCTCCAGGGTCCCGGGGCCGGCGAGCACCCGCGCGAGCACGAGCCAGGAATGCGCGTCGCCCGCGCGTCGCTGCGCCAACTCGCGCGCGAGGTCCGCGGGGCGCCCCGGCTGGCCCCCTTCGCGCGACCACTCGGAGAGCGTGGCCCAGGCCCACTCGTAGCCCGGATCGAGCCGCACGGCCTGCTCCAGGGGCGCCAGGGCCGCCTCCTTGTCGCCGGTCTTCCGGATCATCCACGCAAGGTCTCCGTGGTTGGCCACGTCGAGGGGCGCCGCCGCCACCGCCTGCTCCATGACCCGGCGCGCCTCGGCGAAACTGCCCGCCCGCTCGTGGGCCGCCGCCAGCGCGCGCGCGGCCACGCCCCACGAAGGGTTGATTCGGAGCGCCTGCCGGAGCGCCGCGGACTCCGCCTCGCGGTCGCCGCGGAGCTGCTCCACGTACGCGAGATCCACCCAGAGCCGCGGCACCAGCGGGAAGCGATCGACCGCGCGGCGGAGCACGGCGCGTGCGGGATCGAGGCGGCCCATGTCGGCGAGCTGGCGGCCCAGGGCGGACGCGGCGTGCCAGAGGTCCGGCCGGGCCGCGATCGCCTCCTCGAGCATCGCCAGGAGCTCCGGCGGCTCCAGCGTGTCGCGCGCCGTCTCGCGGAAGGCGAGGAGGCCGTCGCCGAAGATCACCTGCCGCACGAACTCGTCGTGGACGAAGGCGAGGGCTTCGCGGCGTTCCGCGGGCGTGGCGCAGGCGCGGACGAGCTCGGCGATCGCGATGTCGTAGTCCGCGGAGATCCGGATGGCCGCGCGCCGGGCTTCCTGCGCCTCGGGGTTCCGGCCCGCGGCGTAGAGCGCGCGGGCGCGGATGAAGTGCGAGGCGGGGGCGGACGGCTCGAGGCGGCAGGCCTCCTCGGCCTCGGCGGCCCCCTCCTCGGCGCGGCGGGTCTGGAGGAAATGGGCGGCGAGCTCGCGCCGGGCCCAGGCGTTCTGGGGGTGGAGTTCCACGAGCCGGCGGATCGCGGCCTCGTACGCGGCGGGCTCGTCCTCGCGGAGCCACTCGATGAGGGTCTGGTGGAGGCCGGCGTGGTAGGGGAAGCGGTCGAGCATGGCGCGCAGGGCGGCGAGCGCGGCGGCGCGGCCCTCGGTCTCCGCCAGGAGGCGCGCCACGGCGGCCTGCGCGTCGGGCGCCACCGGATCGGCCTCGTGGGCCTGCTTCCAGAGGGCGAGGGCCTCGCGGAGCCCGCCCTGGTAGGACGCCAGCTGCGCGGCGGCGCGAAGGCGGAGGGAGGGATGGCAGTGACCCTCGGCGCGCGCGACGAGATCCTTCGCGCGGGCGAAGTCGCCGTAGCGCGCCCGCGCGTCGGCGGCGTAGAGGATGAGGTCGCCGTCGGCGGGCCGGAGCGCCACCGCCTCGTCGAGCATGCGGAAGCCCTCCTCCACCTGCTCCAGCTGCTCGAAGGCCCAGAAGAGCGTGCGCGCGGGGGCGGCGGAACGGGCGCCGAAGCGGCGGAAGCGGTTGCGGAGGAAGAGGAGGGCGGCGGCGGTCTGGCGGAGATGGCGGGACGCGATGAAGTAGGACTCCGCGTACTCCTCGTTCTTGTCCTCGAGGCAGGCGGCGAAACGGTAGACCTCGAGCGCCTCCTCGCGGCGGCCCCGGTTCCAGAGGAGCCCGGCGAGGGCGTGATGGCAGTCCGCGTCGCGGGCCGAACGTCCGATGGCCTCGTGGAGGAGGGCCATGGCTTCGTCATGGCGGCGATCGTCGGCCGAGAGCTCGCGGGCGTACTGGGTGCGGAAGAGCGGGGCGGCCTCGCCGCCCTCGCAGAGGCGGCGGAGGATCTCGAGACGCTCCTCGCGGCGGCCGAGTTCGCGCAGGTGCTCGAGGCG
Organism: Planctomycetota bacterium; assembly: GCA_023261405.1. Taxonomy (GTDB): domain Bacteria; phylum Planctomycetota; class MHYJ01; order MHYJ01; family JACPRB01; genus JACQFK01. Next base: position 6,325 of record JAHFOZ010000111.1, on the reverse strand, counting down.
GGCGAGGAGGAGATTCGCGTCGTCAGGGAAGAGCCGGAGAAGGTCGTCGACGCAGCGGCCCTGGGTGACGCGGTCGGCGTCGTAGGCGGCCACGGCGCGGCGGCCCTGGAGGGAGAGCCGGTGGCCGGGGGCGACGGCCTCGAGCGACTCCCAGGCCCTCCACGCGGCCGGGCGGTCGTGCCGCTCGAGGGCGGCGAGCGCCGCGGTGAAGAGGTCCCAGAGGGGGGCCTCGGGGAGGTCGAGGTCCGCGAGGCGGCGGGCCTCCGCGCGGGGGACGAGGGCCATGCCGCGCGGCCCCGAGGAGCGATACCGCGCGAGCGACTCCTCGTCGAGGAACTCGCCGAAGGTCCGCTCGTAGGGGTCGCGGATGAGGAAGGTGCGGCGGAGCGAGTCGTAGCCGATCATCGCCTGGAGGTGGGCGTTGGCGGGATCGACGGTGGTGAAGGTGAAGGGGATGCCTCGGTCGAGGAGGGCGACGGCGCTGTCCCAGGTGACGGTGAACTCGCGGGCGACCCAGCCGTTCTCCTCGGCCCAGCGGCGCTCGCTCTGGGTGGGGGTCCCGTCGTAGCAGATCTTCTCCGCGACGGCGAGGTGGTCGGCGGGCATGGACCAGAAGCGGCTGAGGGCGGAGAGGGTGGCGGGGGCGCAGGTGACGTGATGCTGGCGCACGAAGCCCACGGGGAGGAGGACGCGGCGCGCGCCGGGGGCGGGCGCGGAGAGGCGTCCCGCGAGGGCGCGGTAGAAGGGGAGGTCCGCGCGCGCGGCCCATTCGGCGGCGCCGGCGAGGTCGCCGCAGGTGTAGGCGGAGTCGGAGCGGCGGGCGGCGAGCCACTGGCGGCCGCATTTTTCCAGGAGGGGCGAGAGTTCGGAGAAGCGGTCGAGGCTGGCGCGGGCGTCGTCGTGGAGGGCGAGCTCGGTCTCGAGCGCGGCGAGCTGGGCCATGAGCGGGCCGCTCTCGAGGCGGGCGGCGGCTTCGCGGAGGAGGCGGAGGGCGTCGCCGTCGCGGTCGAGCAGCTGAAGGAGGTGGGCGCAGGCCTGGACGGCGGGGCGGTACCAGGGCTGCGCGGCGAGGGTGCGCTCGAGGGTTTGCAGCGCCTCGGGATAGCGGTCCTCGGCCTCGAGGAGGCGGGCGCGGATGACGCCGGTCCAGCCGCGGTCGCCGGCGCGCTCCTCGGCGCGGGACATCCAGTGCTCAGCAGTGTCGAAGTCGCGGAGGTGGGCGGCGATCTCGGCGCGGAGGGCGGCGAGGTCGGAGCGGTGGGGGTCGGGGATGCCGGTGAGGTCGCCCAGGGGGCGGAGGAAACCCCAGGCGGCGAGGGGGCCGCGGCGGTCGAGCATGCGGTAGGCGGCGTAGTAGAGCGCCTCGGGGTCTGCGCGGTCGGCGCGCCAGGTAAAGAGGTGGAGGGCGGCGGCGAGCCGGGGGGCGCCCAGGTTGGCGGCCATGCGGCCCGCCAGGACGCGCGCGCGCGTGCCGGCCCATCCGCGGAACGGCCCGAACGGCAGGCAGGCCTGCCAGGCCTGGAGGTACAGACCCTGCTCGTAGAGCTGGCGGATGCGGCCGAGATCGGAAGAAGGTATCTCCATCGCTGCGTCGTCGACGGGGGGATGACTTCAGTCTATCACAGAAAGCGGCGGGGTGCGGGGCGTTGCGGGGTCAGGCCTGCGGGGCTCCGCCGACGGGCCGGGCGCGGATGACGGGGGCGAGGGACTGGGGATCGCGCGTCTCGATGAATGTGATCCGCTTCGCGCAGCCGGGGCAGTCCTGTTCGTGACCGACATCACGGCGGCGCACGATGAAGTACTCGCCGCAGGGGCATTGCACGCGCTGGGCGCCGGGGGGGATCTCGGGGGGCATCCGGGGTTTGGACCTGCCATCCCGAGCCGAAGGTCCCTCCGCGGGGCGGCCCGGGTCGGGATCGGGCGCAAGTTGGAATTCAAGCGGCAGAGGCGGCGCGGCCTTGGGCGGGGCGGGCGGGGTCCCGGGCCTGGGGGCTTCGGCGCCCCAGAGGCTCCGGGAGCGTGCGTGTTCGATCGGGGGGAGCGGGTCGTTGGGGGTGCGGGCGGCGATCGCGGGGAGCCGGAGCCTGGACACGCGCACCTTGCGCGTGGCGCGGGCGATCGTGCGCGGGGGCGTGGGGAGCGCATCGGGCTTCGGCTTGCGGCCGGGGAGAGGGCCCTTGGGGACGAGGATGGCGGACTTCTGTCCGGTTTCGCGGTCGAGCTTGACGACCATGTGGTACGCCGTGTCGCAGGAGTCACAGGTCTTGTCGCCGGCGAGTTCGTCGGCTTCGATCTCGAGCGTGGCCCCGCAGGAGCAGGGGGCGGTGACCATGCCCGGGCGCGCGTTGGCGAGGGGGGGCCGGACCGTGCGGACCTTCGCGGTTTTGGGTTTCACCGGGGCGGGGGGAGGCTTCAAGGAGTCGGCGGACATGACGAGCGCGACGCGGGGCTTCCGGGTCCTGGGGTCCATGGAGACCACAAAGTCCAGGGTCAGGTGGCATTGGGGACAGGCGACGATGCGTTTCGTGCTGCGGGCGTCGATGCGGATATCGGCGCCGCAGGGACACGAGAGCTTGTGGAAGCCGGCCTGCGTGGGACGGTCGCTCATTTATACAGCCGGGTATAAGCGGCGGGGGAGGGTTTGTCAAGCGCCTGCGCACTGGCGGAACGGGGGCCAAGTTGCTATGGTCGGGGCATGACGCTCGTCTTTATCGCCGTCACCTGGGTGATCTCCTTGTGCTGCCACGAATTCGCCCACGCGATCGTGGCGTACCGCGGCGGCGACACGAGCGTGAAGGCGAAGGGGTATCTCACGTTCAACCCTCTGAAGTACGCCCATCCCGTCTACAGCCTGCTCTACCCGATGATCTTCCTGCTGGCCGGCGGGATCGGGCTTCCGGGCGGGGCGGTCTACATCGACCGCAGCCGCCTGCGAAGCGCGGGTTGGGAGAGTGCGGTGTCGCTGGCGGGCCCGGCGGCCAATGCGGTCTGCGCCGTGCTGCTGAGCCTCCCGTTCCTGCTGGGGAACCTGTCGTCGGGAGCCGGGTGGTTCCCGCCCTGCCTCGCGTTCGCGGTGGTGCTGCAGGTTTCGTCGGTCCTGCTCAACCTGATCCCGGTGCCGCCGCTCGACGGCTTCGGCGCGATCACTCCCTGGCTGCCCGCCCACCTTCGCCGCCTCGGTTCGGACGGCTCGGGGATCGGGATGATGGCCGTGTTCATCGTGATGTCCTACGTGCGTCCGGTGAATCGGGCCTTCTGGGACCTCGTCTTCGGCTTGAGCGCCCTCCTGGGCGTCCCCGCGACCCTGGCCCTCGAGGGACAGAGCGCATTCAGGATCTGGTAGGCCGGCAAGGAGCTCGCCGGGGCCTGCTTCGCCGAGGTCACGCGCCGTTGAGACCTGCGTGGATTCTTCCCTTGCGGGGCGCCGCGCGGTAGAGTGGCGGGTCTTACACGGAGGAGATGACGATGCGCTGGATGCTGGTCTTCACGGCGATGCTCGGCTGCAGCACGGGAGGGAAGAACGTGGGCGGATCGATCACGGTGGCCGACTGGGGGCAGGTGGACGGGAAGCCGGTCCGACTCTACACGCTCGCCAACGGCAAGGGCATGACGGCGAAGATCACGAACTACGGGACGATCCTGGTCGAGCTCCACGTGCCCGACCGGACGGGGAAGCCCGGGGACGTGGTGCTCGGGATGGACGATCTGGCGGCCTATCTCAAGGGGCATCCGTTCTTCGGCGCCACGGCGGGCCGCGTCGCCAACCGGATCGCGAAGGGGAAGTTCACGCTGGACGGGAAGGAGTACACGCTCGCGGTGAACAACGGGCCGAACCACCTGCACGGCGGGAAGAAGGGCTTCGACAAGTACGCGTGGGACGCGGCGACCTCGGAGACGCCGGAAGGCCCGTCCCTGAAGATGACCCTTGTGAGCCCCGACGGCGACGAGGGCTACCCGGGGCGGCTGACCGCGACGGTGACCTACACTCTGACGACGACGAACGAGCTGCGGGTCGAAATGACCGCGACGACGGAGGCGCCCACGATCGTGAATCTCGCCCACCACACGTACTGGAACCTCGGCGGGCACGCCTCGGGGAGCGTGGTGGACCACGAGCTCCAGCTCAACGCCGACCAGTACACCCCGCCCGACGAGAGCCTGATCCCGCTGGGAAACTTCGCGCCCGTGGAGGGGACGCCGTTCGATTTCCGGAAGCCCAAGCGGATCGGCGCCGACCATGAGATGACGAAACTCCCGTATCCCGGGTACGACACGAACTTCGTCGTCCGCGGCGAGATCGGGAAGCTGCGGCCGGCGGCGACCGTCTACGAGCCGAAGTCGGGGCGCGTGATGGAACTCCTCGCGACCGAGCCCGGCGTCCAGCTCTACACGGCGATCCACATGAACGACGTGAAGGGGAAGGTCGGGGCCGTCTACAACCGCCACGGCGGCTTCTGCCTGGAGACGCAGAAGCACCCGGATTCGGTGAACAAGTCCGACTGGCCGAGCCCGGTGCTTCGTCCCGGACAGACCTACCGCCACGTCATGGTGCACCGCTTTTCGACGCGGTGATCCGTCACGGGGAGCCCCAGCGTCTTTTGTGACACCGCGGGTGCCGGGAGCCTTCAGTCCAGGAACCTCCACGACGGGGCGTGGTCACGGGGGAGTTTTGTGCCGCTGACGCCGGCGCGGATCATCTCGATCGGGATCATGTTCTCGCGCAGCACGGCGTCGTGGAAGGCCCGGTTCGTCATCTTCCCGGAAGCCACGAGTTCCTTGTGCAGCGCGCGGAGCTGCAGGCCGCCCAGCATGTAGGCCGCCTGGTAGAGCGGGCCGTAGCCGCCGGCGATGTAGCGGCGCACCTCCGCCTCCGCCCCCGCGGGTTCGTGGCCCACGCGGTCGGTGAGGAAGGCGACCATTTCGGCGGGCTTCATCTGGCCCAGGTGGAACTTGAGCGAGACGATGATGCGCGCGCAGCGGTGCATGCGCCAGAAGAGCATGCCCACGCGGTCCTCCGGCGAGCGCGGGAAGTTCAGGTCCCAGAGGAGCATCTCCCAGTAGAGCGCCCAGCCCTCGACGAGGAAGGCGGTACGGAAGACCTTCCGGTAGGTGCGGTAGCGCGCGGCCATGAAGGCCTGCAGGTGGTGGCCGGGGATGAGTTCGTGGTGCACGGTCGCGCGGGCGAAATGGACGTTGTTGCCGCGCATCACCATGAGCTTGAGGTCGTGCGCCATGTCCAGCGTGGGGTAGGAGACGCTGATCACTTCGCCGCCGGTGAAGTAGGGCGTGGTCTTCTGCCGCTCGGGCGGCATCATCTCCATCCGCCACACTTCGCGGGCGAGCGGCGGCATCGTGACCAGGTCGTTCTTCTCGAGGAAGGCCTCCGCCTCGCGGGCGAGGTCGCGGATGAGCTCGGGCTGTTTTCCGGGAGGGACGTGCAGCGACTTCACCTTCTCGAGGGCCTTCTTCCAGTCGTCGCCCAGGCCCATTTCTCGCGCGGCCTCCTTGTAGCGCGCGCCGCACCAGGCGAACTCCCGCTCCGCCAGGGCCACGAGTTCCTCGGGGGAGTAGGGGATGCGCTCGAAGGCCAGCTCGGCGAGGAGCGTGTCCCGTCCGATGGGGTCGCCCACGAGGCCCTCGGGGCCCTCCTTCTTCGTCCCGGCGATCTTTTCCGAGAGGAACGTCGCGTAGTCCTTGATCTCGCGGTCGGCCTCCTCGAAGGGCTTGGACGCCCACCACGAATACTCGGGGTGGTAGCCCGTGTAGAAGCGGTGGCCTTCGCCGAGTTCGCGCCGGAGCGCCTCCGCGCGCGAGCCGGCGCGGCGCGCGAGCACCCGGTCGGTCTTCTCCTCCTTCCCCTCGAGCGCCTTGCGGGCGGCCTTGGCCTGCTTCGCGAGCTCGGCCAGCGTGGCGGCGACCTTCGCCGGGTCCACGGCTTCGAAGCGGTGCCGGCGCTCCTCGAGGTCCACAATGGCCGGCGCGAAGGGGAGGAGCGGCGCGATCTCGCGGTCGAGGACCTCCTCGCGGGCGAGCTCCGCGAGTTCGTGGCGCAGGTGGTCGCGGAGGAGCAGGTGGTCGATGCGGCCCTCCACGCCGAGGGACTCGAAGTCCACCGCCTCGATCTCCTTCAGCGTGTCCCCGGTGAAGCGGCGGAGGCGCTCGCGCCGCGAGGGGGACATGGGCACGTCGTGGCAGCGCAGGAGGGCGTCGCGGTCCGCATCGTAGCGTTCCAGCATCGCGGCGACCGGGTTCGCGCCGGGCGGGTCGTCGGGCGGGCGCGCGGAGAGCGTGGAGCAGGCGCAGACCAGGACCGGGAGGAGCCACG
>JAHFOZ010000110.1 GCA_023261405.1 Planctomycetota bacterium | reverse complement strand
GAAGATGAGGGCCTTGAGCGGGGCCTTCACGTCCCCCTTGGGGGGCGGGATGAGGGTGAGGACCGCCTCCAGGAGTTCGTCCACGCCCTCGCCGGTCTTGCCGCTGATCCTGAAGACCTCGCCGCGGCGGATGGCGAGGGTGTGCTCCATCTCCTCGAGGCTCTCGTTCTCCTGGGCGGTCTGCATGTCGATCTTGTTGAGCGCGGGGACGATCTCGAGTCCGCCCTCCATGGCCAGGGTGGCGTTGGCGACCGTCTGCGCCTGGACGCCCTGCGTGGCGTCCACGAGCAGGACGGCCCCCTCGCAGGCGGCGAGGGAGCGCGAGACCTCGTAGCTGAAGTCCACGTGCCCGGGCGTGTCGATCAGGTTGAGGCGGTAGCCCTTCCAGTCCATGGCCACGGCCTTGGCCTTGATGGTGATGCCGCGCTCGCGCTCGAGGGCGTTGGAGTCGAGGAACTGCTCGCGGATCTCACGCTTCGACACGGTGTTCGTGAGTTCGAGGATGCGGTCCGCGAGCGTGGACTTGCCGTGGTCGATGTGGGCCACGATGCAGAAATTCCGGATCTTGTCGATGTCCATCTGGGTCCTGGCTAAGTCGGGATCGGGGGCAGGGCGGGCCGGCCTGTTCCAGGCTGCCGCTTCGCGCCGGCTAGCGGAGGCCGGTGGGTTCCCGGATGGCGTGCGCGTCGACCTTTCGGGCGGCCCAGAGGGCGGCGCCGAGCCAGCCGGCGTCGTCGCCGGAGACCTGCGAAATCTCGATGCGTATCCTCTCGAAGAAGGCCGGGAAGCAGCGTTTCCGGACGCCCTCTCGGACCTTCTCGAGGAGGAGAGTGCCGGCTTGGGCCATGCCGCCGGCCAGCACGATCATCTCGGGGTGGAGGACCCGGGTCATGTTCGCGATCCCCAGGGCCAGGGCGTCGGCCGCCCAGTCGACCACAGCCATGGCTCCGGCGTCGCCCGCGCGGGCGGCATCGAAGCATTCCCTGGCGCCCCCCTTGCCCCAGCGCGTCGCAACGGCGGTGGCGGAGGCGTACTGCTCCAGGCAGCCGTTCTGTCCGCAGGCGCAAGGCGGGCCGTCGGGGTCCATCGTCATGTGGCCCAATTCGCCGGCGCCGCCCGAGGCGCCCACCCACAGGTCGCCGTTGATGACGAGCCCGCCGCCGATTCCGGTCCCGAGCGTGTAAAGGACCAGGCTCTGGGTGCCGCGGCCCACCCCGGCGATGTATTCGCCCCAGGCGGCGCAGTTGGCGTCGTTTTCCATGAATGTGGGGATGCCCAGGCGCTTCCCGAGCAGGTCGGGGTAGGGGACCTTGATCCAGCCCGGCAGATTGTTGGCACGGGAAAGGGTGCGGCGTTCGAGGTCGAGGGGGCCCGGCAGCCCGGAGCCGCAAGCCCTCGCGCGGCCGGTGTTCTCCATGATCATTTCGGCGGCGTCCGCCATGCGGTTCACGGTGTCCTGAGGTCCGCGGTCAGCCTGCGAGGGGATGGAGACCCGGCCCTTGATCCCGCCCGCGTCGTCGCACACGCCGATCTTGACGTTCGTGCCTCCGAGGTCGATGCCGAGGAAGAGGTCCCCCATGTGGGCGGGTATTAGAGCAGAATTGCCTTAAGGTTGGAAGGAAGTCCTTGGCCCCGCGCGCCGGCGCCAGCCCGACTCGGCACCGGATCAGAAAATTTTGTGAAGCGGCTTGCCTATCATTGAACGCCGGGTATCATTCGGCTGTCGTCAGGCACCCCGGGGCTCCGGCGGTAGGTGGGGAGGATGCGATCGTGAGGCTGAGCCTGAGTGTCCTGGTCTGCACCTCCATGGCGGCATGCGCCCCGAACCCCCAGAGCGCAGGACAGGCATCGCGCGTGGCGCCCCGGGAGTTCGACAAGCAGGTGGTCTTCAAGGACCCAGATTTTGCCCGGGCCTTGAGGATCACCAAGGTGGACTCGGAGCGCATGGCGAACGGGCTCCTCCGCGCCCGCGTCCAGGTGTTCAGCCTCGTCCGGGACGACGTGGTCGGCCAGCTCCAGTGGAAATTCCGGGATGAGAAGGGGTTTGACATCCACACGACGTCCAGAGACGCCCATGTGTTCAAGGGGGCTCAAACGGAGACGTTGGAGCGTGTGTCGCTCAACGACAAGCCGATCGACTGGGTGCTTCTGATCGAGAAGTGAGATTGAGGGAGAAGGTGATGGGCCGGGTTCAGATGGCTTTCGCCCTGCTTCTGCTGGCCGGGTGTGGCAGCACGAGCGGAAGTTCCGTGCGTGTGGCCACGGACAAGGATACGGGCGCGAAGGGCGTGGACATGCAGGACTTCCTCAACGTGACAGAGTCCCTGGCCTCGAGCCTGGTCGCCTGTGACGCGGTGGCCAAGGCCAAAGTTCCGCCGATGGTTGCCATCGAGACGCTCATGAACAAGTCCACGACCGTGATGGATATGTCGGCCTATACCAGCAAGGTCCGCACGACGCTGATCAAGCATGGCGCGGGGCGGGTGCAGTTCGTGGACCGGGAGGCGACGCGCCAGGTGACGAACGAGCGGGAGTTGAAGGAGCGGCCGGACGTGACCGGGAAGGTGAAGCAGGGGATCGCTTCGGCGGACTATTTCCTGAGGGGCGAACTGCACGAGTTTGTCAACAAAGCTTCCAAGTCCACGTACCGGGGTTATCGGTTCGTGATGCGTCTCACCAGCGCCGATTCGGGGGTGATCGTCTGGGAGGACGAGCGGGAGTTTCAGAAGAAGGAAACCCGGGGTAGTTTCAACCCCTAGGAGGTACGGGTGAAGAGGGGCGCGGCGGCCGTCTTGGTCCAAGTGGCGTTTTTCGCGCTTGCGGGGTGCAAGAGCAAGGCGGTCATCGTACGGTCGGACTACTATGTGAATCACGGCGAGAATGCCGCGCTCAGGATCATCCCCCTCATGCCGAAGGCGGACAAGACGTATTGCCAGAGGCAGATGGCCCTGGCGACCCTGTCGATGGACATGGGGAATGAGAGCGAGGCCCGGGACTGTCTCGCCCACGCGTGCGAGATGGTCGACAACATCGATCTCACGGGGGTCAAGTTCGGGTTCGTCTTTTCGGCCAAGAACAAGGCTTTCCTGGGCGATCCCTACGAGCGTTCGTCGGCCCATGCCTACAGGGGTTTGCTTCTGTACCAGGACGCCATGAAGACTCAAGACGAGCAATCCATCCGGAACGTGATCGCGTCATTCGAGAAGGTCCGCCAGCACGACAGCTTCACGGACGAGGAACCCTACAAGGATGACTGGGCGCTCGCCCACTTCATGCTGGCCAAAGCCTACATGCACTTGAAGGACCAGGGGAACATGCGCGCAGGGCTCGAGATGGCGAAGAAGATCTGCCCGGGCAACCCGTATCTGGACGAAGGAGTCGTGGCGGGGGCGAACTTCACGCTGCTGGTCGGGGTCGGCATGGGACCCTACAAGGTGCAGGGAGGGCTCTCGGATCAGATCGCGGTCGTGTCGGAACTGTATGAGGGGGAGGAGGCGCAGGTCTGGATCGACGGAAAGGAGGCCGGCAAGGCCGTCCTGATCGAGGATTTGAACCGGCAGGCCGTTCATCGATCGGACCAGACGGCAAAGGCTTTGGCTGGGCTCGGACGGGCACTGATGAAGAAGTTTTTCGGATTCGGCGATACTTCGGCAGACCTGCGCGCCTGGGATATCCTGCCGGCGCGAATCTACGTCTTCACGGGCAAGGTCGAGCCCGGGTTGCACACGGTGGCGATCAGGTTTCCCAAGGAGCCGCGGTACAACCAGGTGCACTACTACCTGCCCGTGGATGGCGCCAGGCCGGACAACCTCTACTACTTCACGAGCATCCGGAACAAGCACAGCCTTCCCCCCAAGCCCAAGGAGAAAGAAGAGAAGTCCGCTGACCCGCCGCCGCAACCCGCACCCAGGAAGCCGGGAGGACGATAGATGAACCGGTGGCTGGCCATCCTGGTACTGCTGGGGGGCGCGGGCTGCGCGGAGCCTGCGTACGTGCCGAAGCCCGAGCAGGCTCCCCCCCTCGTGTACTGCAATTCGGCGGTGGGCCACCTGGAGAAGAACGGTCCCTGGATCCTGGGCGGGAAATGCTGCTGTACGCCGACCCAGAAGATGTTCGAGGCCTACCAGAAGGAGGGGACCGTCCCCGCAACGACTTCCTATGAGGCGTTCGTGCAATTGTTCCGGGACAAGCAGGTCAATACCGACCTGGATCCGAAGTACGTCGGAAGCAACAACCTGAACCCCTTCGGGCCTCACGTCCTGAAGGGAGGGAAGGACATGGGGACGCCCACGCCGGGGACACGGAACTTCGAGGAAGTCGTCTCGGGCCAGTTTCAGGCGGCGGACCTGGACAAGTCCCGAGCGGAGCAATACAAGAAAGCGCTCGTGGCGCGCGAGGCCCTGAAGAAGAAAGTCGAGGAAAAGGAAGCTGAAAGGGAGAAAGCGGACGCAGAAACTGAAAAGAAAAAGGTCGACCCGCCGCCTCCGAAACCCGTGCCGGGAGGCCGGAGATGAAGGCGTTTCCGGCGATCCTCTTGATGGCGGCGCTTGGGGCCTGCCACCGCGAGCGGGAATTCCCGACTCAGCCCGTCCCCGCGGCCTCCGGGAAGAAGGAGTACGACCCCAAGTACGATCACAGCCGCGAGGAGAAGGCCGGAGGAAAGTCGCCCGCGCGACCCGGGACCCTGGCGGCCATCGGGGGCATCCTCCGGAAGGACGACAGCGCGGACCCGGCCCTCTCGGACGAACTGGCGACGGCCCTGCTCAAGAAGGGCGTGTTCAAGCTCGTCGAGCGCGCGCGGCTCGGCGACCTAGTCAAGGAGAAGTCTCTCTTCGACCCCGAGCCCGAGCGACTGCAAAGGCTGTGGGAAACGGAGCGGGCGGAACTCTACCTGGCGGCCCGCTATCGGGAGAATGAGGACGAACCCTCGCGGGGAAAGTGGCGGATGGATGTGAAAGTGATCGATGTGCGGTCGACCCAGGTGGTCTTCGGCAGGGACGTTTACGCGAACACTCCGTCGGCCCTCACGGAGGCCGCTGCGGATGCCCTCCAGGTATGGACCTCGAGGCGGCGGTAGGGGCTTGTGATGAGGAAGGCCTGCCTGTTTCTCATCGTGCTCCTCGCCGGATGCGTGCCGGAGTCGCAGCGGATCATCGTGGATGAGGAGCAGAAGACGGTCGTCGGAGATCGGGATCGCGAACTGGAGGTGGCGGCCCAGCAGTTCGCCCGCGCCTGGAAGGGCACGGGGCGTCCGGGCGGGCTTACGCTCTCCTCGTTCAACGACGGAGGCCGCGCCTATCCCGAGCGCAGGGAGGCCTCGCGCCTGTTGGCTGAGAAGGCCGCCCGCTCCGGGGCCGCGATGGCCCCCGGAAACCCATCAGCGGCCTTCACCGTCAGCTGCGACATCCAGGTCCATCGGATGACCCATTTTCGCCACCTCCTGGTCTTCGAATTCATGGTCACGGATGCGGGCACAAATGCCTTCGTCTTCAAGTACGCATCGGAGGTCGTAAGGGTCCCACCGCCACCTCCACCGCCCGCAGGCTCCCCCGGGCGTTGACGTTTCCCTCCGGGAAGATTCCAGCTGAGCCTATCCAGGGATCCAGCCCGACAGGGTCAGATCTCGATCCGGCGGTGGTACACGTACCACTCGAAGAGCAGCACCGCCAGGACGGCCAGGGCCAGCCAGCGCCAGTAGGGACGGATCACCGGGGGGAGGGCCGCCGTCGCGGAGACCCGGCCGCCCGCGGTCTTGAGCTCCTTCGCGACAAGGCCGCTCGACTCGCGGGGGTCGAAGAGGTTGAGGGCCACCGCCTCGGTCCGCTCCTTCCGCTTCACGGAATAGAGCCCGCAGCGGTCCGTGTCGCCGTAGACGACGTCCCGGCCCGATTCGCCCGTGAGCTTCTGCTTCGCGCCGCCCGGCCCGGTCACTTCCACCTCGGTCTCGCTCTCCGAGAGGCGGATCCGCAGCGCGTCGCCGGGGCGGGGCTGCGCCTTGTCCTCGTCCCGCAGCCAGTCGAAGGCGTTGGCGACGAAGAGGGGGAACGAGAGTCGGAGCGGCCAGTCGGACTCCAGGAGCTTGAAGGGGACGACGACGGCCCGCGTGCGCCCCTTCTCCCAGGAGAAAACCAGGGGGACCCCCTCCGGTCCCTCCACGACGGGCGTGGCGAAGCCCGGCAGGGTGAGCTTGGGCGACGACTTCACGTAGAGATTGGAGAAGTTCACCATCCGCGCCACGGGATGGCGTCGCTCCCAGTCCATCACGGCGGGGAAGTCCGACGTCCCCTCCTCCTTGATCCCCTCCCATTTCGGGACCGCGCCCAGGATCAGGTAGCGGCCCTCGGGAAGGGGGTCGGGGACCGTGCCGTCCAGCACCACCACGTCGAAGTCGCCGAGGGAGGACTTGGAGAGGTCGTCGGTCTTGAAGGCCTCCGTGTCCGGGAGGTTGGCCATCGCGATGTCGAGGAAGAAGTTTCCCGAGCTGAGAAGGAGCACCTTGAGCCCCTGCAGGCGCGCCACGGCCCAGCCGCGGTTGTCCGCCTCCAGGTCGTCGTCGAGGTCGAGCTTCACCTGGACCACCTCGGGCACGGGCTTGTTGATCTCGAAGAGCACCGCGGCGTTCGAGTTGGCGGGCACCTTGACCTTCTTCACGCCCCGGAGCTGGCCGTTCACGTGAAGCTCCACGGGGATCTCGAGCGCCTCCTTGTGGAAGAGGTCGATCTGCGCGAAGACGGTCCACGGGTCGTCGGCGTGCAGGGGCTTCTTCACCTCGACCGCGCTCACCGAGGCGTTCCGCGGCTCGGCGCCGATGGGGACATAGCGCAGCGCGAGGTCCTCCGCGCTCCCCTGGATCGTCTCGAAGCGGCCGTCGCTGAGGATCACGATCTCGCGGTTCTTGTAAGGCTGCACGGCGCTCGCCGCGATGCGGACCGCCTCCTGGACGCGGGTGACCGTGTCGGCCGGCTCGATCGACGCGATGGCGCGCTCAATCGCGGCTCGGTCGGAGGTGAGCGGGGTCATGACGCTCGCGCGGTTGGAGAAGGCCACGATCATGACCTCGTCGCGCGGCCCGCAGGCGCGCAGGAGCTCGAGGGCGGTCTCGCGGGCCTTCTCGAGGCGAGAGAGCTTCACGTCCTTCATCTGCATGCTGGCCGAGCGGTCGATGAGGAAGGCCCAGCGCTTCTCCTCCGGCGGCGAGCTGCGGCCGATCGGGTCGGCCAGCGCGAAGGCCGCCAGCAGGATGAGGAGGAGCTGGAGGATGAGCAGCAGGCTCCTCCGCAGCCTCTGGAAGGGGGCGTTGACGCGGATGTCCTGGATGGAGCGCGTCCAGAGCCAGGTGCTCGCCACGGGGACCTTGCGGCGCTTGAGCTTGAGGAAGTACATGAGGATGACCGGCGCCGCGACGGCGAGCCAGAAGAGCGCGAGCGGGTTGAGGAGGCTCACCGCAGCACCCCCGTGCGGCGCATCGCGTCGAGGATCACGCGCTCCACCGGCTGGCCGGACTGCACGAAGAAATACGCCATCCCGCGCGTGCGGCAGTAGTCCCGGAGGCCGCCCACCAGGGACTTGAGGTTCGCGTCATAGCGCTTGAGCAGCCCCGCGGTGATCGAGACCTCAGTGAGCTGGCCATCCTCGCAGTCCTGGAGCGAGACGTCGCCGACGATCGAGGGCTTCACCTCGTCGGGGGCGAGGACCTGGATCACAACCACCTCGTTGCCGCCGCGCAGGAGCCACTTGAGCGCGCCCTGGAAGCCCTGCTTGTCCAGGAAGTCGGAGATCACCACCTTCATGCCCGGCGTGGCGTTCCGCAGGGAGAACTGCTTGACCCCCTCGTGGAGGTCCGTGGTCCCCTGCGCCTCGAGGTCCTCCAGGAATTCGAGGAGCCGCCAGACCTGCTGCTTTCCCCGCGAGGGCGGCAGCTGCTCGAGGCTGGATTCCGAGGCGGCCTCGATCGTCACCCGGTCCAGGTTCACGAGCGCCACGTACGCGAGCGCCGCGGCCAGCCTTTTGGCGTACTGGAACTTCGGCGGCTGCCCGTAGGACATGGAGAGGCTCGTGTCCAGGAAGATCGAGAGGCGCAGGTCTTCCTCCACATGGAAGAGCTTGAGGAAGAGCCGATCCAGGCGACCGTAGACGTTCCAGTCGATGTGCCGCAGGTCGTCCCCCTGGGCGTACTCGCGGTAGTCGGCGAACTCGGAGCCCGTGCCCCGGCGGCGCGAGAGCTTCTCGCCCTGCGTGCGCCCGGCGAAGAGCCTGCGCACGATCAGTTCGAGCTGGTCGAGCTGGGAGATGAGGGCCGCGTCCAGGAGGCTCGAGGTCCGTTTCATCGTTAAACCAAACCACCAAGGCACAAAGACACCAAGGGGAGGCAAAGGCGGATTGATGAAGAGTCAGCAAGCTCCAGCCTCGCGGGCACATGATGAACCGGGGCCGCAACGCGGCGATATGGTGTCTTTGTATCTTTGGGGTTCATTCTCATGCTCGATCCGGGTCAGGCGCCGACGGGGGCCTCCGCCTTCACGTCGGGCGTCACGGTCTTCAGGATCTCGTCGATCACGTTCTCGACCTTGATGCCCTCGGCCTCGCCCTCGAAGTTGAGGATCAGGCGGTGGCGCAGCGCCGGGTGGGCGGCCATCCGCACGTCCTGGAAGCCGGCGTTGAAGCGCCCCTCGATGAGCGCCGTGACCTTGGCCGCGAGGACGAGCGACTGCGCGCCGCGCGGGCTGGAGCCGTAGCGGACATACTTCCGGACGACCTCGGGGGCGAGCTCGGATTCGGGATGCGTCGCCCAGACGAGCCGGGAGACGTAGTCCTTGACGTGAGGGGCGGCCACCACGTCGCGCACGAGCGCCTGGTGGGCGCGGACCCGGACGCCGTCGATCACGCACTCTGTCCGGATGTCCTGCTTGTCCGTGGTCCGCTCGAGGATGCGGCGGAGGTCGTCGAGCGAGGAGAAGGAGACCTTGATCTTGAAGAGGAAGCGGTCGAGCTGGGCCTCGGGGAGCGGGTAGGTGCCTTCCATCTCCACCGGGTTCTGCGTGGCGAGGACCAGGAAGGGCTCCTCAAGAACGTAGCGGTTGCCCGCCACGGTCACGGCATGCTCCTGCATGGCCTCGAGCAGGGCCGACTGGGTCTTGGGCGTGGCGCGGTTGATCTCGTCCGCCAGGACGATCTGCGCGAAGATCGGCCCGGCCTGGAATTTGAAGACGCGGTCACCCTGCGCGTTCTGGGCCACGAGGTTCGTGCCCAGGATGTCCGCGGGCATCAGGTCGGGCGTGAACTGGATGCGGTTGAACTTGAGCTGGAGGATGCTCCCCAGCGTGCGGACGAGGAGGGTCTTCCCGAGGCCTGGGACGCCCTCCAGCAGGACGTGGCCCCCGGCGAAGAAGGCCGTGAGGACGCTGCGGATGACCTCGTGGTGGCCCACGATCACCTTCCCCAGCTCCTGCTCGATGCGCTGGTAGTCCTTCTGGAACGCCGTGACCTGTTCCTTCGCGTCGCTCATCGCTTCACCTCATCGTGGTCATTTATCCCGGGACTTCTTCTTCGCATCGAGGAGACGATCCAGGTAGCCGCCGCCCTCGGGCTTCGGCGCTTCGGGGGCGGGCTTGGGCGACTCGGTCCTCGGGGCCGCGGCGGGCCCGGGCAGCGCTGCGGACCCCGTCGGATCGCCCAGCTCCACCGGGGCGGAAGGGGCCTCGAGCTGGTCCGCGCGCACTTCCTGCTTGGCCTTGGCGAGGCGCTGTATCGCCACGGGCACCTCGGCCGCGCGGGGGACGGGCCGCGCCGGGCGGAGCCGGCCCAGGAGCTTGCCGGCCAGCTCGCCCCAGTCCACGGCCACGCGGCGGATGAAGATGTCGATCGGGAAGAGGGCGAGGACCAGGGCGAGCAGCCAGGGCCAAAGGGGCATCGAGACGCCGGAGGAGCGCGGGAAGGGCGCGTAGACGTTCGTATCGACGGCCAGGCGTCGGCCGCCCGTCCGCTCGTGGGCCTGGTTGAGGAGCCCGACGTTGGCCTTGAGGTCCTTGTACTCCGCCGCGTAGGAGAGGGGGACGCTCTGGGAGAGGAAGCCCTTCTCGCCGCGCGCGCCCTCGAAGGTGCCGGTGAGCGAGTAGACGCCCACGGAGTCCGCGTCGAACTCCGCCTCGTAGCGGCCGGGGCCCACCTGGCGGAACGAGAGGCCCGCCTTCTTCCCTTCGGGCGAGGTGACCGATCCGGCGAACTGGAGCGTGTGGATGAACTTGCCCTGCTCATCGATCGCGTCCACGACCACCTTTCCCTTGCCGCCCTGGATCTCCGTCTGGACCGCATAGGGGGAGCGCGGCACCGTGCGGAGGACCACCCGCACCGCCTGGCTCCAGAACTTCCGGTAGCTGGGCCAGGCCACCCAGCTCTTGGCCCAGCGGTTCTTCGCATCCGAGGTGAAGGCCATGGACCTCCCGAGGCCGTAGGTCCACTCGATGAGGAGCGGGTCGAAGTGGTCCTTGCCACCGCCCTCCTCCGCGGGAACGGCCACGCCCATCGACTGCTTCGAGAGCGGCTTGGCGTGCGTGAGCGTGTACCCGTGCAGGGGCGGTATCGAATCCCTGGAGATCCCCTTCAGCGCGTCGGTGGTCCCCATGACCACGGGGGGGATCGTGCCTTCGATGATCATCGAGCGCTGTATCGTCGAGGCTTCCTTGATGAAGATCTGCGGCAGCTTCTTCGGGTCGGCCACGTCGTAGAAGCGCCCGCCGGCGCGCCTGGCAACCGCGCGCATCTTGTCGATGTCGCTCGAGCCGTGCGGGGCGATCGCCACCGTGGAGATCGTGATCCGGTCCGCGATCATGGCGTCCACGGTTGACATCAACGGCCCTGAGGGGTCCGCGTCGGAGATGATGACGACATGTTTCGCCGCGGCGTTCACGCCCTTGAGGCCCTTGTGGGTCAGTCGCATCATGGGTTCGAAGTCGGGCATGTCCCCCGGCTGGGCGCCATCGATGAACCGTTTGAGCTTGCCCTTGTCCGACACGGGCTGCATCGGGAAGAGCCACTGCTCCCCGCCCGGCCACCCGTAGAGGGTGACGCCCATGTAGTCGCGCGGCCCCAGGACCTGCAGCGCGGCGTTGCCGATCTGCTTGGCCCAGTAGTTCCCTTCGGCGATCTCGCAGGTGTGGAGGATGAGGGCCAGAGCGCCGTTGGGGAGCACGCGCCGCTGCGGCTGCTCCATGGTCACCGGGAGGGCCTCCTCGATCGGACTCCCGCGGTAGCCGCCCGGGCCGTAGCTGTTCTCGCCTCCCACCATGATGAGCCCCACGCCCGCGTCATGGACCGCCGAGGAGATCGCCTGCATCCCCGACTGGCCGAGTCGTATCGCCTCCACGTTGGCGATGACGATCGCGTCGTACGCCGCCGCCTCGAGCCGGCCTCGGGCGATGTCCTCCGGCTGGAAGACGAGGGGATGCAACCCCTCCTCCTGGAGCGCCTGCACGAGGGCCTTGCCATCGTCCGGCGAGCCCTCCAGGACCGCGATGCGGGCCTCGCCGCGCGCGTTCGCGAAGGCGTGGGCCAGGTTGTTCGAGCTCACCGTGTCGCCCGGCATCTCGATCACGGCCTCGTAGGCGTAGTTCCCCGCGACCTCCACCTTCTGCTTCACGGTGTAGACGTTCTTGCCCTTGTTCAGCACGACCTGCTGGTGGGTGAGGATGCTGCCGTTCCGGTAGATCGTGAGCTTCGCGGGCCCCGCGCTCTGCGAGTTCACCACCGCGGTGAGGTCGAAGGGCTCCTTCGGGATGATCTCCGCGGGCACATGGAGCCCCTCCATCCACGCCTCGTTCGGGTAGTCGTAGCGGAGGGGGAAGACGTCGATCACCACCCCCTGCGCGCGCGCCAGCTCGATCTCCGCGAGGGCGTTGCCCTTGTTCTCGTTGCCGTCGGAGACGAGGACGATCCGTTTCTGGAAGCCCTGGGGGAATACGGCCAGCGCCAGGCGCAGCGCCGCACCGACGTCCGTGGCGGCCCGGCCCACGATCGACGTGGGGCCCGTGAGCTCGGGTCTGAGCGCGGGAGGGACCTCGATCATGGCGTCGTCGCCGAAGACGATGACGCCGGCCGTGTCGTCCTTGGGGAGCTCGCGCAGCTTCGCCTCGATCCATTGGAAGGCCTTGCGCTGGATGTCCTGCGGCACGCTGAACGAGTGGTCCAGGAGGAAGATCGTGGCCGTCCGCGAGGACCTCGAGACGAGCTGCGCGTCGGCCAGCGAGAAGACCAGCGCGGTCACGAGGATCGCGCGGACGAGGGTGCCCGCGATCGTGCGGCCCGTCTCCAGGCCCGCGCGGCTCCAGCGGCTGAGGAGCACGACGGCCGGCAGCGTCAGGAGCACGAGCAGGAACCAGGGCTGTCCGAAGCTCACTTCGGGCTCTCCAGCATTCCCGCGGGCCAGAGTTGCACCCGGTTGTTCCCCGAATCCACCACGGCGATGCGGTCTCCGAGGGAGACGGCGCACCAGGGGGTATTGAGCTCGTCGGGTCCGCATCCAGGCTTCCCGGCCGACGCGAGCGGCGTCCCGTCGGGCTTGAATTTCGAGACGCAGTGTCGTCCGTACTGCGCCACGAGGATGTTCCCATCCGGGTCGACGGAGACGGAGTAGGGGTATCGCAGGTCGCCCCAGCTGGCGAGATGCTCGCCCATGAGGGTGAAGACCTGGATGCGAT
>JAHFOZ010000541.1 GCA_023261405.1 Planctomycetota bacterium | reverse complement strand
CTCCCCAAGGGGCGATACTGGATCCTCGTGGCCCAGCCCCGGCAGGGCGAGCCTACGGAGGGGCCCACGCTCACGCGGGACCTGGAGTACCAGCCGGCGTTCGAGCGGTCGCTCCCGGACCAGGTGGAGTTCGTGGACGTCCTCGTCTCCGACAAGGACAAGGCCGCGGAGGGGAGGGCGCGAGTGCGCCTGTCGCCCTTCGGAACCTCGGCGCACCTGATCGTGAATCTGCGGCTCAAGGATGACCGCACGATGGCCGTGAAGCTCAACGGGTTCACGGGGAGCGTGACGTTCCACGACGGCTACAAGGAAGGCGAGGCCCTGCTTGAAGACTCGGGAAATTGATCGTCCCGGCGCGGGGGGGCTTCGCGCAGGCGTGCGCCGCCGGAGCGGCGGCTTCACCCTGGTCGAGGTCATCATCGCCCTGGCGATCGTGGCCGTGGTCACCGTGCTGCTCCTCGAGCGGCGGGTGGGAATCGTGGAGGAGGCCATCCAGTCGCGCGACATCCGGACGATCTGGGCGCTGGCGGGGGAGAAGATGGCGGCCCTCGAGCTCGACCCGGACCTCTGGAAGGGGGACGGCAGCTCCTCGAGCGGAGACTTCGGCGAGCTGGACGCCGCCTACGAACGGTTCGTGTGGGAGTACGTGATCGAGAAGCACGAGGTCCCCACGAACGACCCCAGCAACCTGAACGAGAAGCCCAAGGAGATCTACCGGCTCACGCTCAAAGTGGACGGGCAGGGGCTGACGTCGCCGATCGTGCTGGAGGCAGAGATGCCGCTCCAGGAGGCGGCGACCGCCGTCTCGGGGGCGCCCGGCGCGGACGGGTCGCCCCCCCCACCCTCAGGGCAGCCTCCCGAGGGGGCGACGACGACACCGCCTCCCGTCCCGCCGGGGGTGCGAAAGTGAGGCTGCTCGGGAGGGCCCCGCGCTGCGACGATGCGTTCACCCTCGTCGAGCTCATGCTGGCCATCCTGATCCTGGCGATCATCATGAGCCTGGTCTACGGCGTGATTTTCTCCACGATCGAGGCGCAGGAGCGCATCGAGGAGATCACGCAGGCGAGCGAGATCGGGCCCGCGATCCTGCAGCAGATCCGCGAGGACCTGGAGGGGGCGTTCCGGCCGAAGGAGCAGGGGGAATTTTTCCTCGGGCTGGACAAGAAGGGGTCCACGGGAGACCGCGACCGGATGGACTTCGTCAGCGGTCGTTTCTCGTACGGCGCCGAGCGGGAGGGGGACGAGCCGGTCTTTCACAGCGTGAACGAGGTGGGCTACCAGGTCCTGGACAACAAGGATGAGCCGAGCGTGGGCATCCTCTATCGCCGCGAGGACTTCTCGGTGGATTCCGAGCCGCTGAAGGGCGGGCGGCTGATCGAGATCTACGACCGCGTGGTTCACTTCAACCTGTCATACTACAATGGAAAGAAGTGGCTGGGGGGCTGGGACTCCAAGACGGACGGCGGCAAGCTCCCCCAGGCGATACGCCTCGAACTCAAGATCATGGTCACGGACCGCGGCGATCGGAACGTGCCGCAGGTCTTCTTCACCACGGTGACGTACCCGAAATAGCTTGTAGCTTTTAGCTCATGGGACCCCGCTACCGGCTACAAGCTACACGCTACGAGCTGTCATTTCCTTCTCCACCGCGTGGCAGGCCACCTGGTGGCCGTCGTAGGAGAGCATCTTCGGCGCCTGCGTCTCGCACAAGCCCTTAATTGCCACGGGGCAGCGGGGGTGGAAGCGGCAGCCGGGGGGCGGGTTGAGGGGCGAGGGGACGTCGCCCTGGAGGATGATGCGGGACTGCTTCCGCGCCGGGTCGGTCACGGGCACGGCGGAGAGGAGCGCCTTCGTGTATGGGTGCAGCGGCCGGGCGTAGAGGGCCTCGCTCTTCGCAGTTTCCACGATCTCTCCCAGGTA
Source organism: Planctomycetota bacterium (assembly GCA_023261405.1). Taxonomy (GTDB): domain Bacteria; phylum Planctomycetota; class MHYJ01; order MHYJ01; family JACPRB01; genus JACQFK01. Next base: position 1,432 of record JAHFOZ010000541.1, on the reverse strand, counting down.
CATCACGGCTACGCGGTCGCTGATGTACTTCACCACGCGAAGGTCGTGGGAGATGAAGAGGTAGGCGATCCCGAACTTCTCCTTGAGATCGACCAGCAGGTTCACGACCTGGGACTGGACGGAGACGTCGAGTGCGGAGACAGGCTCGTCGCACACGATGAATTTCGGGTCGAGCACGAGGGCGCGGGCGATGCCGATGCGCTGGCGCTGGCCGCCCGAGAACTCGTGCGGATAGCGGTTGATGCACCCCGGATCGAGGCCCACCTGCTGGAGGGTCTCGCGCACCCGGTCCATCCGCGCGACCTTGTCCCCGAGGCCGTGGACCACCAGGCCCTCGGCCACGATGGAGCCCACGGTCATGCGCGGGTTGAGCGAGCTGTACGGGTCCTGGAAGATGATCTGGATCTCGCGCCGGCACGCGCGCAGATCGGCGGGGGCCAGCGCCAGCAGGTCCCGGCCGCCGTAGACCACCTCCCCCGCGGTCGGCTCGACGAGCCGGAGGATCGCGCGGCCGGCGGTGGTCTTGCCGCATCCCGATTCGCCCACGAGGCCCAGGGTCTCGCCCGGGGCGAGCGAGAAGGAGACGTCGTCGACGGCGCGGACCTGGGCCACGACGCGCGAGAAGACCCCCTTCCTCACGGGGAAGTACTTCTTCAGGTTCCGGACGGCGAGGAGGTCGGCCATCGTCAATTCACCACGTCGCAGGCGACCCAGTGGCCCGGCCGGAGCTCGCGGAGCTGCGGCTCGACGGCCCTGCACTTCTCCACGGCGGAGGGGCAGCGCGGGTGGAACTTGCAGCCGGGGGGGAAGTTGAGCGGGTTGGGCACGGAGCCCGCGATGACGTTGAGCTTCTTCCCGCGGGCCGTGTCGAGCTGGGGGATGGACTGGAGGAGTCCGAGGGTGTAGGGATGGAGCGGGTGCTGGAAGAGCTCCGCCGCCGGGGCATACTCGACCACCTTGGAGGCGTACATCACGGCGACCTCGTCGGCCACTTCCGCCACGACGCCGAGGTCGTGGGTGATGATCATCATCGACATGCCGAACTCCTTCTGGAGTCCGTGCATGAGCTCGAGGATCTGGGCCTGGATGGTCACGTCGAGGGCGGTGGTGGGCTCGTCGGCGATCAGGAGCCGCGGGTTGCAGGCGAGGGCCATGGCGATCATGACGCGCTGCCGCATGCCGCCGGACATCTGGTGCGGGTACTCGTCCACGCGCGTCTCCGCGGAGGGGATCCGGACGCGCCGGAGCATCTCGATGGCGTGGTCGCGCGCCTCGGACCTGGACTTGCCCAGGTGGAGCCGGGCGGATTCGGCGATCTGGTATCCGATCGTGAAGACGGGGTTGAGCGATGTCATGGGCTCCTGGAAGATCATGGAGATGTGGTGGCCGCGGATGGAGCGCATCTCGCCCTCGGGGAGCTTCGTGAGGTCGC
>JAHFOZ010000540.1 GCA_023261405.1 Planctomycetota bacterium | reverse complement strand
ACTTGGAGAGCGACTGCCGGTAGGGGATCGCGTAATACGCGTCGAAGTACTCCAGTCCGCGGACGGCCGTCTCGAGCGCGAAGCGGCAGAGCCCGACCCGCCCCGGCGTGGCGCAGACGCGCACGCGGACGCCGTCCTTCGTCGTCGCCTCGAGATGCTCGAACTCGCCCACCGCGAAGGCCAGGAGGTAGGTCGGCATGACCGGCGAAGGCGCGTAACGGACCCGCCGCTTCCCGTCCGCGCCCGGCTCGTCGGAGACGACGGGCATGTTGGAGACGGCCGTGCGGCTCGCCGGGACGATCAGCGTCGCCTCGAAGGTCGCCTTGAGGGCGGGCTCGTCGAAGCAGGGGAAGGCGCGGCGCGCGCTGGTCGACTCGAACTGGGTGGAGGCCATTACGCCCCTGGAGCCGTCCGGCCGCGCGTAGGAGCTGCGGTAGAATCCGCGCATCTTGTCGTTGAGCGTCCCCGTGAATCGAAGGGACAGGGTGGCCCTGCCGGTCGGGATCGGGTCCCCTGCGACGAGCGCCAGCCTCTCGCGCGCCGGGTCCATCCGAATCTCGAGCGCGGCCGCCCCTAGCGTCGCCTCAAGGATTTCCAGTTCCGCCGCGTGGAGGACGATCTCGCTCGTCGACGCGCGAACCTCGAGGTCGATCTCGACCGCGCCCGCGAACGTGAATCGTTCGAGGTCGGGCTCCAGGGTCAGGCGGTACGCGCGGGGGAGGACGCCGGAAGGGAGGCGGTGCGGGTCGCTCACGGGGCTCCTCGTCTCATTGAACGGGGTCCAAGGATACCATGCGGGCGGCGCGGTGTAGTATCTCTTGGATGATGGAAATCCGTTGCCGGGCGGCCTTCCTGGTGCTCCTGGCGGGTACAGCCCGGGCCCAGGACCTCAAGGAGGGCGATGCGCCCGACCTCGGAGGCCGGAAGGCGACGATCCGGAAGCTGGACGCGCCCCCGTTCGTGGAGGGCGACTATACGAAGCGGTTCACCTTCGACGCGTACGAAAACCCGAAGCTCGAGGAATTGCGCAGGACGTACGGGCTCGCCGAGGTCGTCGCGCCGGGCAAGGACGAATTCGACCGGCAGGTCCTCCTGCTCGACTGGGTGCATCACCGGTTCAAGAAGTTCGGCCGCCCCTCCTCGAATCCCCGGGGGGCGCTGGAGATCCTGAAGGCGGTGGAGGAGGGGCACACGTTCTTCTGCGCCCAGTATGGGACCACGTTCGTCTCCGCGGCCGCGAGTCTCGGGTGGGTGGATCGGCCGCTCGCCCTCCGCCGCCACCAGGGGGCGGCCAAGGGCGGCTCGACCGAGCACACGACGACCGAGATCTGGTCCAACCAGCACCGCAAGTGGGTCATGATGGACCCCACGGCGAACATGCACGTCGTGAAGGGCGGCGTGCCCCTCAACGCGGTCGAAATCCGGACCGAGTGGTTCACCCGCGAGGGGAAGGACCTGGAGTTCATGATCGGGAAGGAGCGGAAGAGGCACACGAAGGCCGACCTTCCGATCTTCCTCGCGCGCTTCGCCGGTTTCGGGGACCTCACGGTCCCGGTGGACGAGATGGACAAGTACGGCTTTATCGGCTACGTGCCCAACACCAACCTCATGGACGCGGGTTACGATTACGGCCGGATGTTCATCGTGAAAGACAGGCTCTGCGACGGGACCGTGTGGCACACTCGGGTGAATCCCGCGGACCCGGCGGTCGATCCCTACTTCCCGCTGGGCCAGGCGGCGCTGGGACTGACGCCGGACGGGGACCGGCTTAAGGTGACGCTCCGGACGATGACGCCGAACTTCGCGGAGTACCGGATCCGGATCGACGGCGGGGAATGGAAGACCTCGGGGGACGTCTTCCGCTGGGAGATCCGCGCGGGCGCCCACCGGCTCGAGGCGCGGGCCGTGAACCGCTTCGGAGTGGGGGGGCCGGTCTCGACGGTCGAGGTCGAGGCGGAGAAGTAGCTTCCGGCTATTCCGGCAGGGGCTTCCCCTTGGTCTCGGGGGCGAGCCAGATGATGAGCAGGCCGGCAAGGTACACGAGGCTGATCCACCCGCACATGCGGGCGTAGTCTCCGTCGAAGGCCCGCACGAGCTCGCCGCCCAGGATGGCCCCGAGCGCCGCGAGGATGCGGCCGATGTTGAAGCAGAAGCCGGAACCCGTGGCGCGGACCCGTGTGGGGAACAGTTCCGGGAGATAGAGGGGCAGCCAGCCGTAGAAGGCCGCGGTCAGGCCTCCCGCCAGGAACGTCAAGAAGAGGAAGAAGCCCCCGTACGCGGGTTTCGCCCAGAAGAGGTACTGGCAGACGAGGAGCGAGGCGAGGCACATGGCGAAGTAGGTCAAGCGGCGGTTGAACTTTTCGGCCCCGAACGCGGCGAGCATCGTGAAGACGATGGCACCGACGGCGAGCCAGATCTGGCACCACTCCCGCGCCTTCACCGTCCCCCCCGTGAACTTGTCCGCCCACGTCGGGACCCATTGGACCGACGCCCAGGTTCCCACGAGGGCGAGACCGGCCAGGCAGCCTCCGATGATGGATTTCGAGGCGAGCCCGGGTTTGAAAATGTCGGCCACCCGCGGCTTGGGCGCGCCGACGGAGGCCTGCTTCCATTTCTCCGATTCCGGGACGAAGATGCGGATGAAGAAGGTGAGGAGCGCCGGGACGGCCCCGAGGAGGAAGAGCATCCTCCAGGACCCGTTGGCCAGGAGCGCCTTGACCCAGGCGTCGGGGAGGAAGGTCCCCAGGAAGTGGCCCATGCCGACGAGGAAGGTCCCCAGCCCGAGCGCCATGAATCCCACCGTGACAAAGCCCACGTTGGCCGCGGCCCCGATCAGCCCCGCCAGGAGCGGGCGCGAGCCTCCCGGCCAGACCTCCATGACGAGGGCCACTCCCAGCGCCCATTCGCCTCCCATGCCGAGGGAGGCGATGAAGCGGAGCGCCCCCAGCTGCCAGGGCGCCTTCACCGCGACGCAGAGCCCGGAGAAGATCGAGTAGGTCGCCACGCTCCAGACCATCGCCTTGACGCGCCCGACCCGGTCGCCCAGCCAGCCGAAGAGGAGCCCTCCGCAGGCCGCTCCCACGAGGAAGACGGCGATGATCCGTCCAAACCAGACACCCACCATGTTCTCCAGAAGAGCGGAGTCCACGGTGGTGGCGAGGAGTTCGCGGAGAGCGGGTCGTCCGGCCAGCGGGAAGAGCCCCATCTCCAGGCCGTCGAACATCCAGCCGAGGAAGGCGGCCAGGAGCGCCATCCACTTGCCTTTGGAGGAGTCCTCGGCGGGGGCGTTCATGAAGGGTTCCTTCTACCAGATCGTGGGAGCGGGCGTCTATTGTTGTACAATCAAAGGCCCAT
>JAHFOZ010000109.1 GCA_023261405.1 Planctomycetota bacterium | reverse complement strand
GCGCCGCCTCGTGCGAGAGCCACGCCTTCAGCGCGGGCCCGTCCACCACCTGAGCCAGGAGATCCTGGATCTTCGACCGAGCCGCCACGAGACCCATCACCTTGTCCGCATCCGCCTTCGTCAAAGCCGACGCCACGTCCTTGAGCCCCGCAATGCCGGGCGGGAGTTCCAGGGAACGCTGCTCCGGCGGGGTCCCGGTCACCGTCAGCTCATCCACGCGACCCGAGGCGTTCACCTCGGGCTCGTACATCGGCACGGTCCTCGGAGGCAGCGCCGCGAACGACCCCTCGAACTCCGGTCGCACCTCATAGTAAAAGTGCGTGGTCCCCGTCGGGAGGTTCCCGAGGAAGAGGATCGTCCGGTCGTCCCGGTGCTCGATCGCCGTCGGCACCGTCTGCTGGGGCAGAACGAACCTCTCTTCCCGCACCCGCGGCTTGAAGCGGCACTCGGCCAGAATCTCCCGGAGGAGCGCCACCGCCCACGCCGACTCCTTCGCCGGATTGCCCCGGACCGCGCGGCGGAACGCCTCGAGCCGCTCTTCCCAGCCCTTCGCCAGGTCCACCTCGTCAGAGAGCCCGTCCTGCACGTCCCTCCTTCCCGCCTCGCCCCAGTTCCCCGGGCCGGGCGCCGGCTCGAACCCGTCGGGCCGCGGATCGGTGATCATGACGTACTCGCGGGCGTCAGGGGTCGTGACCGACAGGTGGACCACGGCGGGACGCCCCGCGACTATCGCTCCGCGGACCGGCACCAGGCCCTGCGGCGAAGTCTGGAAGTACTCCCGCTCGATCCGGATCCCGCGCGACACCGGCTCGGGCTTGCGTTCCCCCGTGAGCCCCTCGAGCGACGCCGTGAAGAACGCGGTCCCGCGACCCTCGAACGTGAGGAGCACCACCACGCGGCCGCCCCAGCCCGCCGGCGGCTCGGGCACGGAGATGCGTCCGTCGAAGGCCGGATCGACTCGGCCCGGCAACCGGACCTCTCGGACCTTGACGCCGTTCACCGCGACGACGAGCCGGCCTGGCGCCTCGTAGGTCCCCGGGGCCGCCTGCGCAAGCACCGACGAGAGCCCCAGGATCGCGTAGGCGCTTTCCATCGTCGTCCGCCAGCCCTTCCCCACGCGTCGGGACAGCAGGAAGCGGATCGGCTCGCCCACGTCTCCCCCGCGCTCGGATCGGAGCATCAGGACCAGCGCCGCCGTCGGGACATCCTGGAACGCGTGCCCTTTCAGCCGCCCCGCGAGGCGGTCGGCCTCCTCGTTCAATCCCAGCTTTGAGCACGCCAGGGCCAGCGCCGCGATCTCGTCCGGACGCGGGGACTCCGAGCGATTTGCCAGCGTCGCGGCGATCCTCCGCGTCCCCAAGGTCCGTATCCCCCACGCGCCCTCGTATTCCGCCAGCGCCAGCACGGCGAAGACGCGCATCGACATCGCCGGCGCCATCGCCACCCGCCCCACCAGCTTGCTCTCGCCGTTCTGGAGATCCTGCAGCAGCCGCTCCCCCAGGACCTTGGCCGCGCGATCCGCCGCGGCGCGGTCCACCCCCGTGCCGGACTTCCTGCAGACCGCGAACCCGTAAAGCACGTAGGCGGTCATCGCGTCGTTCGTCCCGTCGCCGCGCCACCAGCCCCAGCTGCCGTCGGGGTTCTGGAACCCGTAGAGCCGCCCGAGCCCGGACGCGACGATGGCCGGAAGCTTGTCGCTCCAGCGATTCGGACCCTCGCCCAGCGCGCGACGCGCCACCACCGCCGGCAGGAAGCGGCTCATCGTCTGCTCCACGCAGCCGTACGGATATTGGATGAGCGGCTCGAGGCCCTCCACGATCGCCGAGTGCAGCCCCGCGTCGAGATCGAGCTTGAGCGTGACCGTCTCCTGGATGGCCCCTTCGGGCACGCGGAAAACCTCCTCCCGGGGGTTCCCCGCCGAGACCGCCCCCGAGCGCCCCTCGAAGAAAGGCGCGCCACGCCGGCGCCCCGGGACCTTGATCACAAGGCCGTCCTGGGGACCCGCGTCGGCCGCCGCCGCGAATTCGAACGCGGCCTCCTCGCGATAGCGGTCCACGGAGACCTCGACCGCCACGCGCGCCACCTCGCCCGCGGCCACCTGCACGCGTTCCGGCGCGGGGCGGGTCACCGGGTAGGGCGACTTGAACGAGAGCTTCACCGACTGCGCGGCCTTCGTGTAGTTGTGCACCAGCCCCGTGAGTTCGATCGTGTTCCCCTCCTGGAGCACCCGCGGCACGCCGAGCCGCGCATAGAACTCCTTCCGTACAACCGCGTTCTGCTTCACGGCGCCCACCTTGTGGTCCCGCGTGATGCCGCGGGCCGTGAAGCGGAAGCTCGTCAGGCTCTCCGGGAAGCGGAACGTCGCGAGCGCGGTGCCGTCCGCCCCGGTCCTGAGATGCGCGTTCCAGAAGGCGGTCTCCCGGAAATCGGTGCGCAGCGTCAGGCTCGTCGCCCGTGATCCTCCGCCTCGCGCCACCAGGTTTTCCCTCCCGCCGAAGCGGCCACCGTACATCCCGCTCCCGCCCCCGACGCTCATCGCGTCATACAGATTGCGCGCCCCCTTTACGAAGGTCGGCGCCTTCCAAACGATGAACGGCTTGAGGTCTTCCTTGAAGAAGAAGGCCTCGTTCACGGTGACCTGCCTCGTGTAGCGGTGGAAGTACTCGCGCAGGTCGGGCGTGGGGTCCTCGGTGAGCGCGTAGATCGCTTCGTCCACCACGCCAAGCGCGATCTCGCAATCCGGCACGGGCCGCCCCTTCGAGTCGCTCACCTTCACCACCGCGCGGCACTCCGCGCCGGGGCCGTATTCCTGCCGGTCCGTCTCCACCTCCACCGTGAGGAAGCGGTCGACCGGCGGCAAGAGGATCTGCACCTCGGCCCTGGAGAGCACGTCGCCGTGCAGTGAGAGCGCCTTCACCCCCACGTTCGGCACGTCCTCGTCGCGGATCTCGAGCGGCACTTCGGCAACCCCGTTCGCCAGCTTGACCACCCGGCGCTGGTGGATCTTCCCCGTCACCACGGAGAGAAGCACGTGCGCGGAGGGGTCCTGGCTCCGGAGTTCCAGCTTCGCCGTCTCCCCTACCCGGTAGAAGGCGCGGTCGATCCGGAGGCTGAGCGCGGCCTCGGCCTTCCCTCGCGGCACCCGATTGAGGGGCACGGGGGTCCAGGCCCACTCGTCCCCCGTCCTCACCCCCACTTGGAGGTCGCGCGACGATTCCGGGACGACGTACTCACAGCTCCCACGGCCCTCCTTGAGAGCCAGCGCCGTGGTGAAGGCCTTGTCGCCGCCGTTCCGCTCCTCGATCCGCAGCGCCGCCACGCCGGGGGCGAGGACGTGCAGGCGCGCCGTCTCGCCGGAATGATAGACCGGCCGGTCCGTCTCCACGAGGACGCCTACCGCCTGCGACTTCGCCTCGAGCGCGCTGAACCGCTCGACCCAGGCCCGCGATATCTCCTGGGCCATGACCTTGATGCCGTAGCGCCGCGCGACGCCCGGGTCCGTCTGGAACCGGTAGAGCGCCCGGCCCCGGTCGTCCGTGACGAGTTCGGGCGCCTCCAGGGTCGTCCAGGATTCCCCCGCGGACCGGGAGATCCCCGGGAAGAACCAGTTCGCGCTCGGATCGGACTGCAGGATCGCCGGACCGGAAGGAGCCGCCTGCAGCGACACCTGGATCTTCGCCCCCGGCATCGGATCCCCGCCGTAGGTGCGGACCAGGATCTCCGCCTCGACGGGCTGGCCCGCGCGCACCTCCGCGGGGTGGCGCACGACGATCTCGAACTCCGGCTTGCGGAATTCCTCGGTCTTGAAGACGTGCCGGGACGGGCCGTTATTGACCCGCGCCCAGTAGTAGCCAAGGGCCGCGCCCGAGGGGACCTCGAAGGAGCCGCTCGCCGTCCCGAATTCCGTGACCGGGAGGCTGCGCGCGGCGACCATGCGCCCCTCCGTCCCGAATTCCACGAGCACTTCCCGACCTTCGTAGGGGCGCAGGCCCTCGCCGTCGAGTTCGCGCATGTAGGCCTTGAAGGAGACCTCGTCGCCCGGCCGGTAGAGCGGCCGGTCGCAGGTGACCACGGACCTTAGCTCGCGCGACTTCGTATCGATGGAGTAGTTCGACTCCACACGGGAGTAGGTCTCCGAGTGGGCGGTCACGGTCTTCACGGCGTAGCGGTATCCCGGCTTCCAGGCCGGCTCGACGGTCCAGTCGAAGAGGCCGTCGGCGCCGGACTTCCCCCGGAAGGTCGTCTTCACGTCGGGGTTCAAGGCGCGCAGGTCGACCGCCCGGTCATACCCCCTGCGGAACGAGGCGGTGGGGTCCGGTTCGAGCGGCTTCCCCGCCCTCGCGGCCTCGAAGCCGCGCCTGTACTCGGCGGCATTCGAATCGTCGGAAGGGACCAGGTCTTCCGGGCGCACGACGTAGCTCCCCGTCACCTCGCCCTCAAGGGGCAGGTCCGGGATCGGCGCGCCGCTGACGCGGTCTGCCGCGAAGAGGAGGACTCGATCACTCGCCACCTGCTGCAGCAGCGCCGCGTCCGTGACGATGAACTTCTCCACGGCGTAGACGGGGCAGTACCGCGCATCGGCCACCAGGACGAAGAGCCCGGGCCCCTTGTGCGGGACCTCGAAGGTCCAGTCCTTCACGTCCATGGATGTCTCCCAGAGCGGCGCGAACTGGGTCTCCCACTCGGTCACGGGGAGGAGCTCCGACTTCTTCGCCACCAGGTTCTCCGCGGCCAGGGCCTTCAGGAACTCCATGTCCTTCACCCGGTAGAGGCGGAGGCGGATCGGCCCGCGATACGCAGAATGGAGCTTCATCTGGGTGCCGGCCAGCGACGTGGTGGGTCGCAGGACGACCGTCTCGAGCCGGAACGAGGCATGGCTCGTGAGGAGGAAGACCTGCTCGGGGTCGGTGGCGACCCAGCGCTCCTCCCGGACATCGGTCTCCTGGGGGAAGAAGATCGCCGGTTCGTCGGAAGCAACGAGGTGGCCATCGTCCTTGGGGATCCCCTTCCGCTCGATGATCTCGAGCGGCAACTCGTGCCCGGATCGCCGGAAGAGCGCCTCCACCTCGGCGGCGGCCTCGGCCTCGATCTTCGGATCGCGTCCGAGGAGCTTCTCGGCTTCGTAGTCCCAGACGTAGAGGTCCTTCGGGGCATACTTTCTGAGGGCCGCGAGCTCCGCCACGCGGCGGATCACCCGCGCATCGCCCAGCAAGGGCTTCCAGGCCTCGATCGCCCGGTCGAACTGCCGCTCCCGGTAGAGCAGGTCGCCGAGCCTCCAGCGGACTTCATCGTCGGCAGGCTTCACCTCACTGAACGCGATCTCGCCCAGCGCATAGCGGAGCACGGCCGCGGTGGACTCCGCCCGAGCGAGTCTTGCGTCGACCGTGCCTCCGTACCTCCGGGCCAGGTCGCGCCGTTCCGCCGCGCACTCGAGGACCCGCTGCGCGATGCGCGACATTTCCTCCCGCGGCAGGAGCTGCGTCTTGTCCATCCGGTAGGGGTGCAGTTCGAAGGGCGCTGGAACCGCGCCGTCACGGAGTACCTTCGTGTCCATCAGGGAACGCCACGCCTCGAAGCGGGCCCCCGCCACCGCCTCGGAGTCCGCGCGGTCCATCCCGGAGAGCTCCAGGGGGTCGAGCAGCTTCACCGCCTCCTCCGGGCCCGCCGCCCGGGCGACCTCGAGCCGGAGCGCGGCATCGGGCACGCCGGCGGCCACCGCCGCGGCCTTCGCGGGCTCGCCCTGCGCAAGGTGGTAGCGCACCTGCGCCTCGGCGTTCCGCACCGCCTCGGCCTTCTGCCACCGGAGCCACAGCAGCGTTCCCGTCAACAGGACGACCAGGAACGACATCGCGAGCGCGAGCGTTTTCCACGGGTTGGACGCGGGGGCCGCCGGGACCATGCGGGACGCCAGGCCCGCGGGCTCGGGGACCTCGGGCAGGTTCCGGCGCAGGCTCTCCGCCTCCTCCTCGAGCCGCCGCAAGACCGTCCCGCAGGACTCGCAGGAGGCGGCGTGGGAGCGGATCTCGACGATCCGGGCTTCGTCGAGGGCCTCCTCGAAGCTGAGTTCCAGTTCGCGGCGGTCGGGACAATTCATCGCACGGCCTTTCATGGGGGCCTCCGATTACAGGGAATCGATAAGGCTACGAACGGATGGGGAGGCGGGAGGTTCGTACGAAGCCGCCTGGAGCTCGTAGGGCTACGCGCTCCGAGCCACCGGCTACAAGCTCGCTGCCCCCTTCGCGAGGAGCTCCCCGACCTCTTTCCCGCTGAGGGGCTTGCTGAAGACGTGCCCCTGCCCGTAGTCGCAGTCCAGGGCCTGGAGGGCGGCGGCCTGCTCCTGGGTCTCGACCCCTTCGGCGATGACCTTCATGTTCAGGCTCTTCGCGAGGGCGACAATCGTCCTGATGATCTCCTGTCCCTGGCCGCCTCCGCCCATCTCGCGGACGAACGAGCGGTCGACCTTGAGGGCGTCGACGGGGAATTTGTGGAGGTAGCTCAGGGAGGAGTACCCGGTCCCGAAGTCGTCGAGGTAGAGCCTCGCGCCCACCTCCTTCAGGCTCGCGAGCACCTCGACCGCGGAGTCCGTTCCCTCCAGGAGGACGCTCTCGGTGATCTCGAGGCTGAGGCACTGGCTCGCGAGGCCGGTCTCCTCGAGGGTGCCCAGGATCGTGTCGAAGAGGTCGGCCTGGTTGAACTGCTTGACCGAGAGGTTCACGCTCATGGTGAGCGGCGTCCCGTTCCGGAACGTTCGGTTCCACTCGCGGAGCTGCCGGCAGGCTTCGCGGAGCACGAAGCGGTCGACCGCCACGATGAGCCCCGTCTCCTCCGCCACGCGGACGAACTCCATGGGAGGGACGAGCCCGCGCGTCGGGTGGTTCCAGCGGACGAGGGCCTCGAACCCGGAGAGGCTCTGATCCTCGAGGGCCACGATGGGCTGGTAGTACACCACGAGTTCGCCGCGCTCCAGCGCGCGCCGGAGGTCCGTTTCCACCTGGAGGAGCGCCACCGTGTGGGCGTGCATCGCCGCGTCGAAGACCTCGAACCGCGCGCGGCCGAGCGTCTTGGCGCGGTACATCGCGGTGTCGGCGTCCCTGAGGATCTCCTCCGGCCGGGTGTACTCCTGCTTGCTGACGGCGATCCCGATCGACGCCGTGGCATAGACGTCCTGGCCGCCGAGGGTGATGGGAACCTTCCACAGCTCCTGGATGCGCCCCGAGACGTGGATCGCGTCGGCGGCGTCCTTCACGTCCTCGAGGAGCACGGTGAACTCGTCGCCGCCGAGCCGGGCCACGGTGTCGCCGGGACGGACGCAGGTCTCGAGCCGCCGCGCGGTCTCGATGAGGAGCTTGTCGCCCAGGAGGTGCCCCATGCTGTCGTTGACGTTCTTGAAGCGGTCCAGGTCGAGGAAGAGAACGGCGAAGAAGCGGTCCCTGCGGCGCTCGGAGCGCTTGAGGCACTGGCGGAGCCGGTCCACGAAGAGCGCCCGGTTGGGGAGGCCGGTGAGGGTGTCGTGGAGCGCGTCGTGCTTGAGACGCTCCTGGAGCTGCCTGGACTCCGTGATGTCGACCCCGGTGGCCAGGATCTGGGTGACGCGGTTGCTCTCATCGCGCACGGCGACGTTGGACCAGGCCACGCGGTGCCGGGTCTTGTCCTTCCCCACGAAGAAACTGTCGAAGTGAGGGGGGGAGGTCTTCCCGGCGCGCAGCTCGGCAAAGTCGGTCCTGACCTTGTCGAGCTCCTCAGGGGCCACCAGGAGGTCCCAGAAGGCCTTGTCCTGCACTTCGGCGAACCCGTAGCCGGAGAGCTTTTCGCAGGCCTTGTTGAAGCGGATGATGCGTCCTTCGAGGTCGAGCACCACGACGAGGACGCCCGCGGTGTCGAGGACCTTGGCGGCGAAGTTCCGCTCCTCGCGGAGGGCGTCCTCCACGCGCTTGCGGTCGGTGATGTCGAGGATGAACCCGCGCATCATCCCGGCCTCGGGCGAGGGGGGCAGGACGGGGCCGCCGATGTCCCGCACCCAGAGTTCCCGCCCGTCGTGGTGGAAGAAGCGGTACTCGACGTCGAACGCCTCGCCGGTGGCGAGGCAGCGGGCGAACTCCGTGAGGACGCGGCCCCGGTCGGCGGGATGGAGCCGCTTGGACCAGATCGCCGGGTCGCCCGTCCACTCCGCGGGGGAGTAGCCGAAGTAGCGATCCACCTGGCGGCTCACGAAGGCGCGGCTCCCGTGGAGGTCGTCCTTGGCGAGGTAGAAGACGGCCGGGACCTCCTCGACGACCATGCGGTACTGGTCCTCGAAGATGCGCAGGCGCGTCTCCTCCCGGTCCAGCCGGAGGGTGGTCTGGGCGAGCGAGTGCTGGGCCTTGTTGAGCTCCTGGGAGACGCGGGCCCCCTCGCTGAGCGCGGCGCGCATCACCGTGTCGAGCCGGCGCACGACGAGAAACCTGCAGCCCACATAGATGAGCACGAGCGTGACGACCCCGGCGGCCTCGAAGAAGAAGAGGTGGGTCGCGTACCAGGGCGTCCCGGGCCGGTCGTTCATCCCCAAGCGCAGGAAGAGGAGCGCCCAGGAAGGGATGAGGACGAGGATGCTCAGGAAGAAGAGCCGCAGGCGGAGCCCGGCGAGCGAGACGCGGAACGAGTGCGTCTTGCTGATGGGCTGGGTGGGCGGCCGGTCCGCAGGAAAGGGCGGCCCCGCCGGACTCCCTGGGCCTGGAGATTGAACCATCGCTTTCCGCTTCTTCGCCTCTAACCCGCCCCCGGGAGCCCGCTCGGGGTCACGATTCTAATGCCGGGAGGGTGAGGATGACAACAGGAGATATGCCGGCGGGATCAGAGCGGCGTGACGTCCCCGAGCAGGCGTCGGAGGGACACCGCTCGGATGCGGTCGGCCAGGGGGAAGGTGTGTCCGCCGGCGTGGATCACGTCAAGGCGGTCGAGTCGAAGGTCGGCGAGTGCGATCCGCATGGAGGGGGTGACGGAAGGAGCGTCGCTCCGTTTGAATTCGAAACCCCGGCGATGCCGGCCCCGGACCACGAGAAGGTCGAGTTCCGCGCCGGCGTGGGTCGCCCAGAAGAAACATTCTTCGGGACGCGCGCCGATCGTCCGGACCACCTGCTCCAGGGCGAAGCCCTCCCACGAAGCCCCGAGTTTGGGATGTCCCTCCAGGTCATGGAGCGTCTCCAGGCCCAGGAGGCTGTGCAGGAGGCCGGAGTCGGCCAGGTAGACCTTCGGCGACTTCACCTGGCGCTTGGCGAGGTTCTCGTGCCAGGGCTGGAGGAGGCGGACGACGAAGGTGGCGCAGAGGAGGTCGAGGTATCCCCGGACGGTCGTATCGGAAACCCCGAACGAGCCGGCGATCTCGGAGCTGTTCCAAACCTGCCCGTGATAGTGGGCCACCATCGACCAGAAGCGCCGGAGCGTCGCCGACGGTATGGTGATGCCGAGCTGGGGGAGGTCGCGGGCCAGGAAGGTGGCGATGAACTCCCGCCTCCATTCCGCGCTGGCGGCGGCGCTGAGAGCCAGGGTGGAGCGCGGGAAGCCGCCCCGGACCCACAGCCGCTCGAGGCGCCCCGCGCCGACGTCCTCGAGGGAGAGGCCCTGGAGGACCTGGAAGGCGATGCGGCCGGCCAGCGACTCCGAGCCCTGCCTCAGGAGGGGGGGGGAGGCGCTCCCCAGGACGAGGAACCGCGCCGGGCGGCGGGGCCGGTCGGCCAGGACCCGGAGCACGGGGAAGAGGTCGGGCCTGTGCTGGATCTCGTCGAGGACCACGAGCCCCCGAAGCCTCCCCAGCGACAGCATGGGGTCGGAGAGCCTCGCCAGGTCCTCCGGCCGCTCGAGGTCGAAGGTGGTGGCAGGTCCCCGGTACCGCTTTCGGACCTGCTCCGCCAGCGTGGTCTTCCCCACCTGGCGTGCGCCCAGGAGGGCCGCCACCGGATGCCGGGTGAGGAGCCCGGCCAGCGCGTCCGCCTCCCGGCGCCTGCGGATCATGCCCGGATCGTACCTTGAAAACTCGGTCATTACAACAGATATTTCAAGGTCGTCTGGAACGGGCCCCGCTACGCGAGGATCTCCCGCACCACGTGCCCATGGACGTCCGTGAGCCGGTAGTCGCGGCCGCTGTAGCGGTAGGTCAGCTTCTCGTGCTGGAGGCCCAGCTGGTGCAGCAGCGTCGCGTGCAGGTCGTGGATATGCACCTTGTCCTCCACCGCGTGCCAGCCGTACTCGTCCGTGGCGCCGTGGGCGATGCCGCCCTTGAAGCCGCCGCCCGCCACCCACATGGTGAACCCGAACGGATGGTGCTCACGGCCGTCGGCATTCTCGGCGGTCGGCGTCCGGCCGAACTCGCCGCCCCAGAGGACGAGCGTGTCGTCGAGCAGGCCGCGCGCCTTCAGGTCCTTGAGCAGCCCCGAGATCGGCCGGTCCGTCGCGGCGCAGTTCGCCGCGAGCTCGCCGCGCAGGCCGCCGTGCTGGTCCCAGAGCTGGCAGCTGGAGCGCTTCGAGGTCTGCGTGTGGTAGAGCTGGACCACCCGGACGCCCCGCTCCACGAGCCGCCGCGCCATCAGGCGCTGCCTCCCGAAGATGTCCGTCACCGGGTCGCCCACCCCGTAGAGCTTCCTCGTCGCCGGCGACTCGGACTCCACGTCGAACGCCTCCGGCGCCTCCGCCTGCATGCGGAAGGCGAGCTCGAAGGACTCGATCCGCGCCGAGAGCCGGCTGTCCTCCTCGCGCGACTCCTTGTGCAGCGCGTTCAGCTCCTTGAGCGCGTCCAGCTGCTCCCGCTGCCGCGCCGCTGCGAAGCGCGCGTTGCCGAGGTTCGCGATCGGGCTCTTCAGGTCCGAGACCAGCGTCCCCTGGTAGGCCGCCGGGAGGAAGCTCGAGGACCAGAGCGGCGCCCCCTGCGCCGGCTGCGCCGGGCTCACCACGAGAAAGCCCGGCAGGTTCTGGTTCTCGCTCCCCAGGCCGTAGAGCAGCCAGGAGCCGATCGACGGCCGCGAGAACGCCTGCTCCCCGGTGTTCATCTGCAGGCACGCCCCGTTGTGGTTGATGTTGTCCGCCACCATCGAGCGGATCACCGCGATGTCGTCGATGCAGGTCGCCAGGTTCGGGAAGAGGTCGCTCACGTCGATCCCGTTCGCGCCGTGCTTCCGGAACCCGAACGGCGACTTGAGCAGGTTCCCCGTCTTCGTCCGCAGGAGCTTGGGCATCGCGAAAGGCAGCGGCTTCCCGTTCTCGCGGTCGAGCGCCGGCTTCGGGTCGAAGAGGTCCACGTGCGACGGCCCGCCCGACATGAAGAGGAAGATCAGGCGCTTCGCCTTCGGGGCGTGGTGCGGCGCGCGGACGGCGAGCGGGTTCGCGGTCTCCTGGGCCGCCAGCAGGCCCGAGAGCCCCAGCATCCCGAACCCGTTGGCAAAGGTCCCCAGCACCTCGCGGCGGCTCATCGTCATCGGACGGCCCTCAATCGACATACAGGAACTCGTTCGCGCAGAGGAGCACCTGGCAGTAGGGCTCCCACACCCGCTCGGGCGACGCGCCCGTCCCGGCCGCCGCCTCCGCCTCGCGCGCCCGCGCCAGCACCGCCAGGCCCAGCTTCACCTCGCGCTCCGCGGGCGCCCGCCCGTAGAGCAGCGGGTAGACCCAGGCGATGCGCGCCGCGTCGTCCGCCGGCCCCTGCCGCGCCACCCGCTCCGCCAGCGCCCGCACCTGCGCGAGCGCGAAGGGATGGTTCAGCAGGAAGAGCGCCTGCGGGGCGACCGTGGAATCGGTCCGCCGGTCCACGATCGCGGTCGGGTCCGCCGCATCGAAGAGCGCCCGGTAGTTCGAGCGGTCGGAGCGGACGGTCGCCACGTAGAGCGTCCGGCGCGGGGTCGCCAGGTCCATCACTGCTTTGCCCCCCATCGCCCGGTCCAGGCGCCCGCTCGCCGCGAGCAGCGCGTCCCGAAGCGCCTCGGCCTCGAGCCGCCGGCGGCTCATCCTCCCGAAGAGGAGGTTCCCCGGGTCGGCCTTGAACGTGGCGGGCTCCGCCGTCGAGGACTGCCGGTACGCCGCCGAAGAGAGGATCAGGCGGTGCATCGCCTTCATCGACCAGCCGGAGCGGACGAACTCAAGCGCCAGGTGGTCCAGGAGCTCCGGGTGGAGCGGGACCTCGCCCAGCTTTCCATAGTTGTTCGGAGTCCGGACGATCCCCTCCCCGAAGTGGTACTGCCAGAGGCGGTTCGCCATGACCCGCGCGACGAGAGGATTCCCCGGGCTCGTCAGCCACTCCGCCAGCTCCTTCCGGCCGCTCCCCTGCAAGAGGGGCGGCTGCGCGTCGCCCGCCAGGACCTTCGGGAAGCGCCGCGGGACCTCGGCGCCCAGGCGGTCGTAGCGGCCGCGGATGTGCACCTTCGTGTCCTTGATCCCGGAGTAGGGGCTGTTGGGCGTCCCGCCTTCCTGCAGCCCGTGCGCCATCGGGATGGGCGGCGGCAGCGTACGCTTGAGCTCCGCGAGCTCCCGGCGCATCCGGCCGAGTTCCTCGCGCCGCTCCTCCGGGAGGGCGCGGTCGTCCTTGCGCCACGCCGCCCAGAACGGCCCCTGGGGATCGGTCACATGGTGGTAGAGCGCGGCGTCCGGGCCCTTGAGCTTGGGGGGCTCCTTCCCCGCCGGAGTCTTCTTCGCGAGCTCAAGGGATTCCGCGTCGGCGGCGAGGAGCGCCTTCTGCACCTCCTCCGCCGCCTTCTCCTTGTCCTCCGCGGCGAACCAGCGCGAGAGCGCCGAGTCGGGCGGCATCTCGCTCC